>NZ_PQLN01000027.1:0-52060 GCF_002919855.1 Aeromonas sp. ASNIH8
TGGACTTGGTCTATCAGGAGCTGTGGGGATTGCTGCTTGGATACAATCTGGTCAGGCGGGAGGCCAGCCAGGCCGCCGTAGCCCATCAGCGAGCGCCCAATGAGGTGAGCTTTAAGTTTGCCTGTCAGTTCATCGCGAACCAGATGGCAGTGATGGCGGGCGCGTTATCGCCAGCCCATACGCCACGGAGGTTGGCGGAGTTGCGGGGCTGCATAGGCGTCATGTTCATAGAAAAACGCCCCAGGCCATCGAGACCCAGGGCGGTGAAGATATCAAAGACCCGTTTTCCGGTAAATCGCAATGCGGCTCCGCTTAAGTGAACAGCATTGCGCCAGAGGCGGCCTTTTTTCATGGTGTGTCTGGCGAGAAGAGGGCCATGTCGGGGGTCGCCATCGGCCCTTCCCGCTCGTAAGATGAGGCAAACGATCCTGTGCCGCGCGCATTCTCAACAAGAGCCTTCATCATATGTCATCAACTGAACAGGCCTTCTGGTTCGTGCTGGGGGACGATCACCTCGTCCTGCTGGATGAACAGGGGCGCATTCCACAAGGGCCCCGCGCCGTTTTGCCCACCCATCTGCACACCGCCTCCTTCGAGCGCTTCGACGAGTGGGACGGCCTGCCTTGCCATCTGCTGGATCTGGGGGCGGAGGCGGAGACCGGGGCCATGGCCCCGCTGCGCCAGCTTATGGTGGCGGGGGACGAAGAGGGCTTTCGCCTCGCAGGGCGGGCCTGGCAGCTCGCCACTTTTCGCCGTACCCATCGTTTCTGCGGTGAGTGCGGCGCCCCCATGACCCCGAGGGAAGGGGAGTGGGCCCAGGGGTGTCATCACGGCCATGTCGTCTATCCGCGCATCTCCCCCTGCATCATCGTCGCGGTGCGCAAGGGGCCGGCCATCTTGCTGGCAGCCCACCGCCGTCACTATCAGGCGGATGATCCCATGTATACCGTGCTGGCCGGCTTCGTGGAGGCAGGGGAGAATCTGGAGCAGTGCGTGGCGCGGGAGGTGTTCGAGGAGAGCGGCATCCGGGTGACCAATGTGCGTTACGTGGCGAGCCAGCCCTGGCCCTTCCCCCACAGCCTGATGATGGGCTTCACCGCCGACTACGAGAACGGCGAGATCCGGGTGCAGGATGACGAACTGGTGGCGGCAGGCTTCTTTGAGGCTGACCGGCTGCCGCGCTTGCCCCCTCATGGCACCATAGCGCGCCGGCTCATCGAACAGTGTCTCGCCGAGGCGCGTTGAGGGAAAACGGGGGCGCTTGTATGCGCCCCCTCACATCTTTGCACTCCTGCGGCGATGTGCGGCGTCAGGGTCGCCCTCAGCCTTGCACAAAGTGGTATCATGTCCGCCATTTTATGCGTGACATGACTCAGGAACTGGGATGAAAGAGCTGAAAAACGATCGATACCTGCGTGCCCTGCTGCGCCAGGAAGTGGACATGACCCCGGTATGGATGATGCGTCAGGCTGGCCGTTATCTGCCGGAATACAAGGTGACCCGCGCCGTTGCGGGGGATTTCATGTCCCTGTGTCGCAACGCCGAGCTGGCCTGTGAAGTCACCTTGCAGCCCCTGCGCCGCTATCCACTCGATGCCGCCATTCTCTTCTCCGACATCCTGACCGTGCCCGATGCCATGGGGCTGGGCCTCTACTTCGAACAGGGGGAAGGCCCGCGCTTCGAGCGCCCGATCACCTCCATGGCCGACGTGCAGGCCCTGCCCATCCCGGATCCGGAAGACGAACTCGGCTACGTGATGAATGCGGTGCGCACCATCCGCCGCGAGCTCAAGGGCGACGTGCCGCTCATCGGCTTCTCCGGCAGCCCCTGGACCCTGGCCACCTACATGGTGGAGGGGGGCAGCTCCAAGGCGTTCACCAAGATCAAGAAGATGATGTATGCAGAGCCGCAGACCCTGCATCTGCTGCTCGACAAGCTGGCGGACAGCGTGATTAGCTATCTCAACGCCCAGATCAGGGCGGGTGCCCAGGCGGTCATGGTATTCGACACCTGGGGCGGCGTGCTCACCCCGCGCGATTACCGCGACTTCTCCCTGCAGTACATGCACAAGATCGTCGATGGCCTGATCCGTGAACATGAGGGCCGCCGTGTGCCGGTCACCCTGTTCACCAAGAACGGCGGCCAGTGGCTGGAGCAGATCGCCGCCACCGGCTGCGATGCCCTGGGGCTGGACTGGACCACCGACATCGCGGACGCCAAGCGCCGGGTCGGCGACAAGGTGGCGCTGCAGGGCAACATGGACCCCTCCATGCTCTACGCCACCCCGGAGCGGATCCGCGAAGAGGTCGCCACCATTCTGGCCGGTTTCGGTCATGGCAACGGTCATGTCTTCAACCTGGGGCACGGTATCCATCAGGATGTGGACCCGGAACACGCCGGCGTGTTCGTCAACGCGGTGCATGAGCTCTCCGCCCGGTACCACGGTCGCTGAGGGCGGCAAACAGCGTGATGAACGGGGCCTGCGGGCCCCGTTTTGCTGTCCGTGACACAGGGGGCTGCATCCTGGTTGCGGCTCGGGTTACACTGCACCCCCATGTTGGCAGTCGTGGCCGGGATGGGGTCGTTGAGGGGCAGGAGGCTGGATGGAGAAGCAGGCGTGGGATTGGGGGATCGACCTTGGCGGGACCAAGTGCGAGTGCGTGGTGCTCGATGGCGACGAGGTGTTGCTGCGCCACCGCATTCCCACTGAACGGCACGGCGGCTACCAGCACATGCTGGGCCAGATCGCCAAACTGGTGGACGAGTGTGCCGCCAAACTCGGTCAGCGTCCTGCACTCATCGGCATGGGGACGCCGGGGGCCCGGGACCCCCAGACCGGGCTGCTGAAAAACAGCAACACCACCGAGTCCAACGGCAAGCCGCTCAAGGAAGATCTGGAGCGCAGGCTGGGCGTCCCCGTGCTCATCGCCAACGACGCCAACTGTTTCGTCCTGGCGGAAACCCATCTGGGGGCGGTGCGCCAGCATCATCCCGATGCAAAAGTGGTGTTCGGCATCATCATGGGCACCGGGGTCGGGGCCGGCATTGTCATCAACGGTCAGATCCTCAACGGTCACCACGGCATCGCCGGGGAGTGGGGGCACAACGTCCTGTTGCCGGAGGGGCCAGAGTGCTACTGCGGCAAGCGCGGCTGCGTCGAAACTCTCATCAGCGGCCCGGCGCTGGAGGCCTGGTACGAGGCCAGGACCAAACGCCGTCTCTCGCTCGCCCAGATTGCTGCGGCCAGTACCCATGATCATGTCGCCAGGCTCACCATGGACAGGTTGCACCTGCTGTTCGGCCAGGCCCTCGCCAACGTGATCAATATTCTCGATCCGGACGTCATCGTCATCGGTGGCGGCGTGGGCAATGTGCAGAGCCTCTATCGCGCCGGGCGCGAAACGGTATTGCCCTTCCTGTTCAACCCCCGTTTCGCCACCCCCATGATAGCGCCGGCCCTGGGGGACAGCGCCGGGGTATTCGGTGCCGCACTGCTGGCCCGCGGCGTCTTTCGCGAGGCACTGCTCTCGTGAGTCGCCCCTTCCTCCCATCCCTTTGTCGCAGCTAAGGACACAACGTTTCCATGATCAAGATTGCCATCAACGGCTATGGCCGCATCGGCCGCAACGTGCTGCGGGCCCTCTACGAGAGCGGCCGCGACAAGACCATCAAGATAGTGGCCATCAACGAGCTGGCGGCCCCCGAGGCCATGGTGCACCTGACCCGCTTCGACACCAGCCACGGCCGGTTCCGCTATCCGGTGCAACTGGCGGGCAACAGCATGCAGGTGGGGGAGGATCTCATCGCCCTGTTTGCCGAGCGGGATCCGTCGAACTTGCCGTGGCGGGCGCTGGGGGTGGACGTGGTGCTGGACTGCACTGGGGTGTTCGGCTCCCGGGCCGATGCCGAGCTGCATCTGGGGGCGGGAGCGGGCAAGGTGCTCTTCTCCCATCCGGCGGACGCGGATGTGGACGCCACCATCGTCTACGGGGTCAACCACCAGGTGCTGACCGGGCGGGAGCGGATTATCTCCAACGCCTCCTGCACCACCAACTGCGTGGTCCCCGTCATCGAAACATTGCATCGAGAATTTGAGATAAATTGTGGTACTATTACGACAATTCATTCGGCCATGCACGATCAGCAAGTCATCGATGCCTATCACGGCGACTTGCGCAGAACCCGGGCAGCCAGCCAGTCCATCATCCCGGTGGACACCAAGCTGGCAAAGGGGTTGGAACGTATCCTTCCCCACTTTGCCGGCAAGTTCGAGGCGATCGCGGTGCGGGTACCGACCATCAATGTAACCGCCATGGATCTGAGCATTACTGTTCGTAAAAAAGTGACAGTTAGTGACGTAAATCAAGCCCTGCAACGGGCATCCAGAGGTACATTACACGGTATTCTGGACTACACGGAAGAGCCACTGGTCTCCGTAGACTTTAATCATGATGCACACTCCTGCATCATTGATGGTACCCAGACCCGGGTCAGCGATGCCAACCTCGTCAAGATGTTGATGTGGTGCGATAACGAATGGGGCTTCGCCAACCGCATGCTGGATACCACCCGGGCCATGATGGCCGCAGGCTGAAAGTCTGCACCGGGCGCAAGGTTACTGTTTTTTTAACATTACCTGAAAATATATAGAGGACTGAATATGTCTGTTATCAAGATGACCGACCTGGATCTGGCGGGCAAACGCGTTCTGATCCGTGCTGACCTGAACGTGCCGGTAAAAGACGGCAAGGTCACTTCCGATGCACGTATCGTTGCGACTCTGCCGACCATCAAGCTGGCTCTGGAAAAGGGCGCCAAGCTGATGATCACCTCCCACCTGGGTCGTCCGACCGAGGGTGAATACAACGAAGAATTCTCCCTGGCTCCGGTTGTCAACTATCTGAAAGACGCACTGTCCTGCCCGGTTCGTCTGGCCAAAGACTACCTGGATGGCGTAGACGTCGCTGCCGGTGAGCTGGTTGTGCTGGAAAACTGCCGCTTCAACAAAGGCGAGAAGAAGAACACCGAAGAGCTGGCCAAAAAATACGCCGCCCTGTGTGACGTCTTTGTAATGGATGCGTTCGGTACTGCTCACCGCGCCGAAGGTTCTACCTACGGTGTGGCCCAGTTCGCGCCGGTTGCCTGTGCAGGCCCCCTGCTGGCCGGTGAACTGGAAGCCCTGGGCAAAGCCATGCTGAAGCCCGAGCGCCCCATGGTTGCCATCGTGGGCGGCTCCAAGGTCTCCACCAAGCTGACCGTACTCGAATCCCTCTCCAAGATCGCTGACCAGCTGGTGGTCGGTGGTGGCATCGCCAACACCTTCATCGCTGCTGCCGGTCACAACGTCGGCAAGTCCCTGTGCGAGCACGATCTGATCGACACCGCCAAGAAACTGGCTGCCGAAACCAACATTCCGGTGACCACCGACGTGGTTGTGGGTGCCGAGTTCTCCGAATCCACCCCGGCCACCATCAAGTCCGTGTCCGACGTGACTGACGGCGACATGATCTTCGACATCGGTCCGGATTCCGCCAAGGCCCTGGCCGACATCATCATGAACGCCAAGACCATCCTGTGGAACGGCCCGGTCGGCGTGTTCGAGTTCGACCAGTTCGCTGAAGGCACCAAGGTGATCGCCGAAGCCATCGCCGCTTCCCCGGCCTTCTCCATCGCTGGCGGTGGTGACACCCTGGCTGCCATCGACAAGTTCGGCATCGCCGACAAGGTCTCCTACATCTCCACCGGCGGCGGCGCCTTCCTGGAGTTCGTAGAAGGCAAGGTACTGCCGGCTGTCGCGATTCTCGAAGAGCGCGCCAAAGCCTAATTGACCCGGGACGGGGGGCAAAAGCCTCCCGTTTCGTTTATCATGTGGCCGCTGTGCCGGTTCATGATGAACCCCCCACTTTTTATTAACGGCATACGAGACAGGACGATTAAACATGTCTAAGAAAATTTTCGACTTCGTAAAACCCGGCGTGATCACTGGTGATGACGTTCAGAAAGTGTTCGCCATCGCCAAGGAAAACGGCTTCGCTCTGCCGGCCGTCAACTGCGTCGGTACCGACTCCGTGAACGCCGTGCTGGAAGCTGCTGCCAAGGTCAAAGCCCCGGTTATCGTACAGTTCTCCAACGGTGGTGCCGTGTTCACCGCCGGCAAGGGTCTGAAGCTGGAAGGCCAGCAAGCTGCCATCCTGGGTGCCATCTCCGGTGCCAAGCACGTGCACGCCGTTGCCGAAGCCTACGGTGTACCGGTGATCCTGCACACCGACCACGCCGCCAAGAAGCTGCTGCCGTGGATCGACGGTCTGCTGGATGCCGGTGAGAAGCACTTTGCCGAAACCGGCAAGCCGCTGTTCTCCTCCCACATGCTGGATCTGTCCGAAGAGTCTCTGGAAGAGAACATCGACATCTGCTGCGAGTACCTGACCCGCATGGCCAAGATGAACATGACTCTGGAGCTGGAACTGGGCTGCACCGGCGGTGAAGAAGACGGCGTGGACAACAGCCACCTGGACCAATCCTCCCTGTACACCCAGCCGGAAGACGTGGCCTACGCCTACGAGCGTCTGTCCAAGATCAGCCCGCGCTTCACCATCGCTGCCTCCTTCGGCAACGTACACGGTGTATACAAGCCGGGTAACGTCAAGCTGACTCCGAAGATCCTGGACAATTCCCAGAAGTACGTCTCCGAGAAGTTCGGTCTGCCTGCCAAGTCCCTGGACTTCGTGTTCCACGGTGGCTCCGGCTCTACCCTGGAAGAGATCCGCGAATCCATCTCCTACGGCGTGGTGAAGATGAACATCGACACCGACACCCAGTGGGCGACCTGGGAAGGCGTGCTGAACTTCTACAAGTCCAACGAAGCCTACCTGCAAGGCCAGCTGGGCAACCCGGAAGGTGCCGACAAGCCGAACAAGAAGTTCTACGATCCGCGCGTATGGCTGCGTGCCGGTCAGACTTCCATGATCGCGCGTCTGGAGAAGGCCTTCTCCGACCTGAACGCCATCGACGTACTGTAACTCGCAGCACCTTGATTGCATGAAAAGGCGCCCTTCGGGGCGCCTTTTGCATTTCTGTGATCCTGACGGGCTGGATTGGGGATGGGGGGCTGGGTATTATCGATGACACCCGTTTAATTTAGTAAACGAATGCAACCAGGCAGGATGCTGAGCATGCAGACAGGAAGACAGGGACATCAGGAACACACGGCCTCCTATTACGCGGCCACTCGCAACGACCATCGGCAGTGGCCCGAGCTCAGTGGTGAGCTGGATGCGGACGTCTGCGTCATCGGTGGCGGTTTCACCGGCCTCAACACCGCCATCAACCTGGCCGATGCCGGTTACAAGGTGGTGTTGCTGGAGGCCAACCGCATCGGCTGGGGAGCGTCGGGGCGCAACGGCGGCCAGCTGATCCGCGGCATCGGCCACGATACCAGCCAGTTCGCCCGCTGGATTGGCGAGGCGGGCGTGCGGGAGCTGGATCTGATGGGGATCGAAGCGGTGCAGCTGGTGCGCGAGCGGGTCGAGCGTTTCAATATCGAGTGCGATCTCACCTGGGGCTATTGCGATCTCGCCACCAAGGCGCGTCACCTGAAGGGGTTCGAGGAGGATGCCGAGCACCTGGCGAGCCTGGGTTATCGGCACGCACTGAAAATGGTGGCGCGGGAGGAGATGCACACCGTGGTCGGGTCGGATCGCTATATCGGCGGGATGATCGACATGGGCTCCGGTCACCTGCATCCTCTCAACCTTGCCCTCGGCGAAGCGCGTGCGGCAGCCAGTCTCGGGGTCTCCCTGTTCGAACACTCAAGGGTGATCCACATCGATTACGGCGAGCGGGTCGAGGTGACCACGGCCCACGGCCGTGTCAGCGCGGACTACCTGGTGATCGGCTGCAACGCTTACCTGGGCGACCTCCAGCCCGATCTCGGGGGCAAGGTGCTGCCGGCTGGCTCCTACATTCTCGCCACCCAGGTGCTGGAGAAGCGCCTGCGCCAACGCTTGCTGCCACAGAATATGGCGGTGTGTGATCAGAATGTGGCGCTCGACTACTATCGGCTGTCGGCGGACGGTCGCCTGCTGTTTGGCGGGGCCTGCAACTATTCGGGCCGTGACCCCCGCGATATCAAGGCCTTCATGCTGCCCAAGCTGCTGCGGGTTTTCCCCGAGCTCGCGGGTACCGCCATCGAGTTCCAGTGGGGGGGCATGATAGGCATAGGCGCCAACCGGCTGCCCCAGATAGGCCGCCTCGAGCAGCATCCCAACGTCTTCTATGCCCAGGCCTATTCGGGCCATGGCCTCAATGCCACCCACATGGCGGGCAAGCTGGTGGCGGAGGCGATCAAGGGGGAGAGCCGGGGCTTCGATCTCTTCAGCCGCGTCCCCCACATGACTTTCCCGGGTGGCCCGGCGTTGCGCTCTCCGCTGCTGGCGCTCGGGATGCTCTGGTATCGGCTGAAGGATCTGCTCTAGGGGGAGGGCGGGGTTCGGGCTTATCCCTGCTGCGTCGCGTCTGGCTCGGCCAGGCGCCAGCCCTGCTCCGTCTTCATCATCCAGACCTGGGTCTCCTGCGCCAGGGCCTGGCCAGCCTCGAAGTCGCCATATTTGCGCTCGAGCTCCATCAGCCCCATCTCCTGCTGGAAGGGGCCGACCCTATCATAGACGAGATCCTCGTCGTGCAGCACCTGCAACTGATCCAGTCCCTGCTTGAAGTGGAGCTGGTAGCTCACCTTGACCAGATAGACCCCCTCCATCCGCTCTTCCTTGCCGAGCACGGCGAAGTCGCGGATGTCGAGCAGGTCAGCATCTGTGCCCGCCTGCAACCTGGCGGTGACCTGGCTCTGGATGGTCTCTTCACCGGGACCTGCGTTGCAGCCATAAAGCCAGAGGGCCAGCAGGGGGATGAACCACTTTTTCATCAAAACTCCGGACGAACGAGACGGGAAAGGGCAAATTCTGCCACGGCGTCGGTCATATACAAGGGATTGCCGGAAAAATGGCGGTCAAACCGGGGGCCCACACGGTTGCACGGGCCACCCGGTATCAGCGCAGCTTGTCCAGCTGGCCGAGAAATTCGACAGGCCCCATGAAGCCGGTCACCCGCTGGCCGTTCACCTCGTTGCCATCGCGATCGAAGAAGAGGAGGGTCGGCAATCCCAGCACGTTGAGGCCGTTGAGCAGATCCACGTCGGCGTCGTCGTTGGCGGTGACGTCCGCCTGCAGCAGCACCATCTCGCTGAAGCGCGCCTGCACATCGGGGTCGCTGAAGGTCTTGTGCTCGAACTCCTTGCAGGCCACGCACCAGTCGGCGTAGAGGTCCAGCAGCACCGGCTTGCCGCGGGCGGCGGCGAGCTGCACCTTGAGATCGTCCAGGGTCTTGATTCGGATGAATCGGGGGGCCTGGGTCTGGGCGGCGGCATTGGCCCCCTCGGGTGGCAGCAGCAGATCCTTGCCCACCACCACCAGACCCATCATCGCCAGCAGCAGAACGAAGCCGCCAAGGCTCTTGCCCACCGAATGGGCGCGATGCTGGTTGTGGTGATAGAGATAACCGCACAGCACCAGCCCCCAGCCGAGCCAGAGCAGGGTGGCCACCTGATCGCTCAGGAGCCTTGAGAGCAGCAGGATGGGTACCGCCAGCAGCGCAAAACCGAAGAGTTGCTTGATCACATCCATCCAGGCGCCGGCCCTGGGCAGCAGCTTGCCGCCAGAGGTGCCGAGCAAGAGCAGCGGCAGCCCCATGCCCAAGGAGAGGGCATAGAGGGCCGCACCGCCGAGCCAGAGGTCGCCACTCTGGGCCACGTAGATAAGGGCCCCGGAGAGCGGCGCCGTGGTGCAGGGGGAGCAGACCAGTCCCGAGATCATGCCCATGATGGCAACGCCGGCCACGGATCCGCCCTGCTGGCGGTTGGAGAAGCCCGAGAGACGGGTTTGCAGGCTGCTCGGCAGTTGCAGGGTGTAGAGCCCGAACATGGAGAGGGCGAGCAGCACGAACATCACCGAGAGGCCGATGAGCACATAGGGGTGCTGCAGGGTCGCCTGGAATTGCAGGCCCGCCGAGGCGACGACGAGCCCGAGCAGGGTATAGGTGACCGCCATCCCCTGCACATAGACAAAGGAGAGCAGGAAGGCGCGACGGGTGGAGAGGCGATGTCCGGCCCCGGCGATGATCCCGGTCAGGATGGGATACATGGGGAAGACGCAGGGGGTGAAGGCGAGGCCGAGACCCAGGGCGAAGAAGGCGGCGACGCTGATCCAGAACCCCTGGCTGCCGAGGGCGGCCGCCAGCCTGTCCTGCTGGCTGCCCGGCACGTCGGTGCCCTGAAGGCTGGCCGGCGCTTCCGCCCGGGCGGGGGCGGCGAGGGGCTCGACGGCGATCCGCTTGTCGGTCGGTGGGTAGCAGAGTCCCTCGGTGCAGCCCTGGTAACTCAGAGTGAGGCTGGCCGCGTCCCCGACCCGGGTCAGCGCCACGGGGATCTGCACCTCCTGGTAATAGACCCGGCTCTTGCCGAAGAAGTCATCCTCGTGCTCGGTGCCGGGGGGCAGGACGGGCTCGTCGAAGGCGAGGTTCTCTCCCTTCACACGGATGCTGTGGCGATAGAGGTAGTAGCCGTCGGCGATGCGTATCCGGAGCAGCAGCCGATCACCCTGTTGTTCGCTCTCGAGGGCGAAGGCCTGATCCACCTTGAGGAATCTGGGCTGGGTCTCGATGCCGAGGCTGCCGAGCAGATCCTGGCTGCTGGCCCGGGCGGGGGCCGTCGTCAGGACGCAGAGCAGGCCCAGCAGCATCAGCAGGAAGGAGAGGGGGCGAGAGGCGGTCATGAGGTCTCCTGTGTCAACCAGTCGAGATAGGCAGGGTGGCCCTGGCTTGCCGGGAGCGCCAGGATCTCCGGTACCTCGTAGGGATGGTGGGCGAGAATGCACTGGCGCAGGGGCTCGAACAGAGCGGCCCGACTCTTGATGACGAGCTGGATCTCCCGGGTTCGTTCCGTCTTGCCCTGCCAGCGATAGACGGAGGTGACCCCGGGCAGCTGGTTGATGCAGGCGGCGAGGCGCTGGTCGAGCAGCTGCTCGCAGAGGCGGTCTGCACTGGTCTCGTCGGGGCAGGTGCAGAGCACCAGAATGGCGTCGGTCATAGGGATGGACGGTCTCGGCAACGGGGCGCACGGGCCCCCTGGATCAGCCGTTACTATACCGGGCCGGGGGGCAAATAGCACCCGGCCCCCCGCACCCGGAATAAGTCATGCGCCCGAGATGGACGCTGTGAAAAGGACAGGGCAGAATGAGCGGGCTTGTTCCAATTCTACGTAAGGAAATGTATGACCCAACAGAATGAGCAGCAGAGAAACCGCATGTTGAGCCTGTTGCGTGAAGGGGAGCGCCGCATGCTGGTGCAACTGGCCGGTCTGCTGCGTACCAGTGTCGACGAGATCAATGCGGAGCTGGAAAAAGAGGAGCTGTTGTCGGCGTTGGAGCAACCCATCACGGTGGAGTACCTCAACGGCGTGGTGCAGCATCATCTGTTCGAGCGCCTGCACAAGGGGGACATGGTGGCGGCCCAGCGCATGCTGAACCAGTACCAGAGCGACCTCGAAGCCATGATGCGCCAGGAAACCAGGCAGGACGATACCCCGCCGGAAGAGGTCAAGGCACAGGCCTGACCCCGCGAGGCCCTCTTCAGCACCATCATGCCATCGCATGATGGTGCCTCGCCCTTACCCCTCGAATCGCTTATCCCAGCGCCTTCTGCACCTGTCCCATGGGAATGGGGAACACCTTGTCGTAACTCCAGTTGTAGACGAAGGCATAGACCAGGTAGAAGAGCACGAAGCCCATATCCAGCACCAGCGCCTCCAGCAGGCCGATGTCGAGCCACCAGGACATCACCGGCAGGGCCACGATCAGCAGGCCCCCCTCGAACCCCAGGGTGTGCAGCACACGCTGCCACAGCGCCTTGTGGGTGTGGCCCTGATAGCGCAGCAGCAGCTTGTCCACCCCGATGTTGTAGACATAGTTCCAGACGGTGGCGACCACCGAGAAGAACAGGGCCAGGGGGCCCATGTGGTTGAGCCCGACGCCGGTCACCCAGCTGGCCAGCGGGGCGGCGATCAGCAGGCCAATCAATTCGAAGCCGATGGCGTGGCGCAGGCGGTCACGGGTCGTACGCATGGTCTGTCTCTCTCTTTGGTCAGGAAATGGCGGCAATGTATCGCCAAAACCGGATAGATTCACGTTGGTATCTATCGCTAAAATAGATAGATGTGACGACACAACAGCACGGCGGAGCAGGCTCATGACCCCTTCACTGGAACACTTCAAGGCATTGCTGGCGACGGCCGAAACCGGGTCGTTCTCGGCGGCGGCGCGCCGGCTGGGCAAGGCTCAGTCGGTGGTGAGCACCGCCATCGCCAACCTGGAGATCGATCTCGGCCTTGCGCTGTTCGATCGCAGCGGCCGCTATCCCGTGCTGACCGAGGCGGGGGCCCGCATCTGTCAGGAGGCGGGGGTGCTGCTGGCCCAGAGCGAGCGACTGCAGGCCATCGCCGGCGAGCTGGCCAACGGCGTCGAGTCGCGCCTCACCCTGGCCATCGACGATGACTCCCACCTGCCCTGGCTTGGCTCCCTGCTGGAGGAGTTCGCCAGCCGTTACCCGGCGGTGGAGCTGGAGCTGCTGTTCCCGCTGATGGAAGACGTGACCGAGCTGCTCAAGAGCGGCCGTGCCCAGCTCGGCATCAGCTATCAGAAGGCGCACCCCGAGCGGGAGCTGGTCTCCCGCTCCCTGGGGACGGTCACCATGCCCCTGGTGGTCTCTCCGGATCACCCCCTGGCCCACAAGACGCCGTTGAAGGAGAGCGACTTGCAAGGGGCTCGCCAGTTGATGGTGACCGGACGGCGGGAGGGGACGGAGCGCCATCGCTTCCGCCTCTCGGCGCAAGTGTGGTGGGTGGAGGGGGATCTCGGGATCCTGGAGCTGGTGAAACTGGGGCTGGGATGGGCGGCGGTGCCCGAGTTTCTGCTGCACCGGCCCCTGGCGCGGGGGGAGCTGGTGGTGCTCAAGCCGGACTTCATCGCCGAGGCGGAACTGGCGCTGGAGTTGCAATGGTATCGCGCCCGCCCGCTCGGGCAGGCGGGGCGCTGGTTGCAGGAGGCACTGCTGGCGCGGGTGCCTCGCTAGGGGGATTCAGTCGATCAACGCATAGGGCAGGGGCTGCAGACTGAGGCTGGAGCCCTCTTCCAGCTTGAGGCGGAAGCGGGCGTCGGCCTCGGTGTCCTTGGGCAGCACGGCGGTGAGCCACACCTGACCCTGCTGCTGCCAGGCGTTGAGCACCAGACCGCTGCGGCGCCAGTTGTCACCGAGCTGGATCTCCAGGGTGTCACCGCTGGCCACCTGCGTTGCGGCAGTGCCGCTCAGCACGAAGAGGGCGCGGTTGTTGGCGCCGCGATACTTGGCGCGCGCCACCGTCTCCTGGCCCATGTAGCAGCCCTTGTTGAAGCTGATGCCATCAAGGGCTTGCAGGTTCAGCATCTGGGGGATGTATTCCCCCTGATGGACCGCTTCCAGATGGGGGAGACCGGCTTTGATCTCCAGCCCCCACCAGAGTCCTTCGTCGCCCACCGGCAGGTTCAGGGCCAGCGGGGATGCGCTCGCCAGCAGCCAGCGGTCCGCCTCCACCCTGACTGCCATGCCGCCCTCCACCAGGCCGGTGCCGGTCAGCGCGAAGTGCTGTGCCATCCAGTCGTCCGTCCCCTGACCGGCCAGTCCGGTCAGGCTGCCCTGAAATTCGCCGATCTCGACCTTGGCAAAGATCGCAAACTTCTTGAGCTCCGGCAGCTGGCGGGCCAGCACCGACGGCTTGGTCAGCATCAGCAGGCTGTCTTCCAGGCAGAGCAGGCGAAAATCGCTCCACAGCTTGCCCTTGGGATCGCAGTGGCCGCCGAGGGTGCTCTGGCCCGGTTGCAGGGCGTTGACGTCGCAGGTGACCTGACCTTGCAGATACTTGGCGCGATCCGGGCCGCCGAGGCGGGTGATGGCCAGGTTGGTCAGGGAAAACAGGGTCGGCTCGGCAGGAAGAAGAGGGGTCGGCAGGCTCACGATGGGATTCCAGAGACAGAAAGTATGTGACCTGCATGGTAAAGACGTAAGGAATGTTTGTCAGCCGGAAAATCCTGCTGCTACCATTCCCCGGTCTTTGTAAGGAGAGTTCCATGTTGAACCCAAGTGAGAAGTCCCGCCTGAAGTGGGCCTGCCGTCGCGGCATGCTCGAGCTGGATGTGATCTTTATGCCCTTCTTTGAGCACGAGTTCGATGGCCTCGGCGAGGCCGAACAGCGCACCTTCATCCGCCTGCTGGAGTGCGAGGATCCCGAGCTGTTCCGCTGGTGCATGGGTCACGGCGTGCCCGAGGATCCCGATTTTGCCGCCATGATCCCCCTGATCCTCGAGCGCAATCAGGCCCGCCACGACAGCCTGCGCTGAGCCCGACTCGCGACCGCCACCCCTCATGGCCAGCCTCGCGTCTCCCCAGCGGGTAGTGATGCCCGTGATCGCCTCCCGCCAGCAGCGTCTGCTGCTGTGCATCCTGTTTCTGTTGCTGCTCTTGCCCGTCGCCAGCCTGATCCAGGGCTGGCAATGGGGGCTGTTCCTCCCTGTCTGGGGGCTGAGTCTGTGGCGCGCGTTGCGCCGCCATCCGGCGGCGAGCGGCGTGCTCGTCTGGGACGGGGAGTGGCTCGAGTGGCAAGGGGCGCGCCATCGGCTGGATCCCCGCAGCCGCATCCTGCCCGGGGTGCTCTGGTTGCGGCTGAAGACAGTGGAGGGCTCCGAGGGGCAGCTCTGGCTCTTCTCCGATGCCCTGGCCCCTGCACACTACCGCGCCCTGGCCCGCGCCATTCACCTCGCTGTCCGCTAGGGGCGTCTCTCTACCTGCTACATCTGCCGCTCATAGCAGATGACCCCGCCTGGGCGGGGTCATCTGGGGGAGGGCATACGCCCGAATCGAACGCAACGGCCTTATTCCAGATCCGGCGTCATTCCCGATCCGGGGTCAGCACGGTTGGCTTGGAGTCCGGCTGCATGTCCGGATAATCCAGGTTGTAGTGCAAACCGCGAGACTCCTTGCGCTCCAGGGCGCAGTTGACGATGAGCTCGGCCACCTGCAACAGGTTGCGCAGCTCCAGCAGGTTGTTGGAGACCCGGAAGTTGGCGTAGTACTCCTGCACCTCCTGCTTGAGCAGATCGATGCGACGCTTGGCCCGGGCCAGGCGCTTGTTGGTGCGCACTATGCCCACGTAGTCCCACATCATCAGCCGCAGCTCGTGCCAGTTGTGCTGGATCACCACCTGCTCGTCCGAGTCATCCACCTGGCTCTCGTCCCAGGCCGGCAGGCTGGGGGGCGCCACGCTGGTGGGCAGCTTGGCCAGGATGTCGGCTCCCGCCTGGTGGGCATAGACCACGCATTCGAGCAGGGAGTTGGAGGCCATGCGATTGGCGCCGTGCAACCCGGTATAGGTCACCTCGCCGATGGCATAGAGGCCGGGGATGTCGGTCTGGCCGTTGTTGTCGATCATCACGCCGCCACAGGTGTAGTGGGCCGCCGGGACGATGGGCATCGCCTCCTTGGTGATGTCGATACCGACCGCGAGGCAGCGCTCATAAATGGTCGGGAAGTGCTTGATGATGAAATCCGCCGGCTTGTGGCTGATGTCCAGATACATGCAATCCGCCCCGAGGCGCTTCATCTCGTGGTCGATGGCGCGGGCGACGATGTCCCGCGGGGCCAGCTCGGCCCGCTCGTCAAACTCCGGCATGAAGCGGCTGCCGTCGGGACGGCGCAGATAGGCCCCCTCGCCACGCAGCGCTTCGGTCAGCAGGAAGTTGGGGTCGTCCGGGTGGAACAGGCTGGTGGGGTGGAACTGGTTGAACTCCAGGTTCGCCACCCGGCAGCCGGCGCGCCACGCCATGGCGATGCCGTCGCCAGAGCTGACGTCCGGGTTGGAGGTGTACTGGTACACCTTGGAGGCCCCGCCGGTGGCCAGCGCCACGAAGCGGGCGCGGATCACCTCGACCTGCTCGGCGTTGCGATTCCAGACATAGGCTCCCAGTACCTTGTTGCCCGGCAGACCCAACTTGCGGGTGGTGATGAGATCGACCGCGTTGAAGCGCTCCATCAGCTGGATGTTGGGGTGGGCGCGCACCTGGTCGATCAGGGTGAGCTGCACCGCCTTGCCGGTGGCGTCGGCCGCGTGGAAGATGCGGCGATGGCTGTGGCCCCCTTCCCGGGTCAGATGATAGTGGGATTCCCCCTCGGCATCCTCTTCCTGATCGAAGGGGACCCCTTGCTGAATGAGCCACTGGATGGAGTCGCGGGCGTTGCGGGCGGTGAACTCCACCACCGCCGGGTCGCACAACCCGGCGCCGGCGTTGAGCGTGTCGCTCACGTGGGATTCGATGCTGTCGGTCTCGTCGAACACGGCAGCGATGCCTCCTTGCGCATAGAGAGTGGCCCCCTCACTGATGGGCCCCTTGCTCAGAACCAGGACTTTGGCCTGGTCTGCCAATCGCAACGCGAGGGACAGACCGGCGGCACCGCTGCCAATGATGAGTACGTCGCAAAGGTATTCAACACTTGCTTTCATAAGTATCATTGGCCTGGATTAAGAACTGGCCCCATGGTAGCCCAAGGGGGGTTGTGATGCAGCCCGCATCACATTTTTTTCAATGCAAGCGAACTTTCCCTGATTCCTCCTGTCTGAACTTGTGCGCTTAGAAGGGGCCGGAAAAGAAAAACGATAACCTGATGGGGGTTTTACGGCTCTGATGAGCGACCAGAATCTACTGGACGAACAGCTGGTTGAACGGGTCCAGCGTGGCGATAAAAATGCATTCAACCTGTTGGTACGCAAGTACCAGCACAAGGTGGTCAACCTGGTGGCCAGGTATGTCAACAATCCGGGCGATGTACCGGATGTGGCGCAGGAGGCATTCATCAAGGCCTACCGTGCGTTGCCGACATTCCGTGGCGAGAGCGCGTTTTACACCTGGTTGTACCGGATCGCCGTCAACACGGCTAAAAACTACCTGACGTCACAGGGGCGTAGACCGCCCAGCAGTGATGTCGAAGCGGACGAGGCTGAATATTATGGTGGTGGTGAAGCCCTGCAAGAGGTGGCCACCCCGGAAAACCTGGCGCTGACCGACGAGATCAAGCGCACCGTGTTTACCGCCATAGAAGCCTTGCCAGAAGATTTGAGAACGGCGATCACCCTTCGTGAAATGGAAGGGCTGAGCTACGAGGAGATTGCGGAGATCATGGATTGCCCGGTAGGTACGGTGAGATCCCGCATCTTCCGGGCGAGGGAAGCAATCGATAAAAAGCTGCAACCTCTGATCGAGCATTAACTGGGGAAAGACAGGCAAACTTATGGCAAATAAAGAGCAACTTTCAGCCCTGATGGATGGCGACCTCAGCGAAATCGAGGTACTGAACGAGCTGGGAACGGATCCCGCTCTGCAGGATACCTGGTCGCGTTACCATCTGATCGGTGATGCCATGCGGGGTGACCTGCCGGTCAATCTGCAACTGGATCTCAGCGACAGCATCATGCTGGCGCTGGAGGATGAACCCGCCATACTGGCGCCCAAGCCGGCACAGCCTGCTGCGCCCCAGGTGCAGCCCGCCGGCAAGGTGATCCCCTTCGTTCGCCGCTTTGGCCAGCAAGTGGGGCAGTATGCCATTGCCGCCTCCGTGGCTGCCGCCGTCATCTTCGGCGTGCAGCAGTACCAGGGCAAGGATGGTGTGCCGACCAGCCCGGTGCTCAATACCATACCCGTGGGTGGCAGTGCTGCGCCGGTGAGCGTGCACTATCCCCAGGATGGCAGCCGGACCGGTGTGCGTCAGCAAGGTCTGAGCGAGCAGCAGATGCAGGAGCAGCGCGAGCGCATCAATGCCTTCCTGCGCGACCATCAACTGCAACAGCGTCTGCTGCAAGACAAGCAGATTCAGGAATAACGCATTTTTAGGGATCAGATCGTGCGCCAGTCCAGCCGTATCCTGCTGGCCTCTCTCCTGTTGATTTGTGCCAAGGCCTCGGCCGACGATCTGTCGGCCGAGGCCTTGTTGCAGCAGATGCAGAGTGCCGTTTCGCAACAAAACTTCGAATTGTCCATGGTCAAGGCCCGCCAGGGGCGCCTCGAGCCTATCCGTTTCAGCCACGGGATCATCGATGGCAAGGAGGTGGCTCACCTGAGCTATCTCGACGGCAAGGCCGTGGAGTTCCTGCAACGCCAGAACGAATACACCTTCTTCGAAAACACCCATGAACCCTACACCCTTAAGGGGGCGCGTTTCCCCGGGGTCTGGTCGAGCCTGGTGAGGATGCCGCTGCCCCGGGTGATGGAGAGTTATGACCCCGTGCTGGCGGGCCGCAGCCGGGTGGCCGGCCTGGTGGCACAAGTGGTACGGCTGGTGCCCAAGGAGGCGGACAAGTACGGCTTCGTGCTCTGGATTGACGAACAGAGCCATCTGCTGCTGCGGGTGGACATGGTGGATCGGGAAGGAAATCTGGTGGAGCAGGTGCTGGGGGTGGATCTGGACAGGCAATCTGCGCCGGCCCCCTGGCTGGTCACCCTGGCACGCAGCAAGCTGCCGGATGCGCTGGCGCTGGAAGATGCCTATCCCGCTCCCCAGCAGACCCTTAACTGGCACCTGACCTGGTTGCCCGATGGCTTCAAGGTGCTCTCTCAGGATCGGCATCAGCTGGTCAGCACCAGTCTGCCGGTGGATTACATGATGCTCTCCGACGGGCTGGTGGATCTCTCCGTCTATGTTTCCCGGGTCGATCCCAAGCAGGCGGTGCGCCAGCAGTTGATTCGCCAGGGGGCCACCTCGCTGGTGAGCTTCGTCAACGAGGTCGGGGTAGAGATCACCGTGGTGGGCGAGGTGCCCGCCGAAACCGCCAAGCGCATCGCCGAGGCCGTGCAGCCGCTGGCCCGCAACGAGGCGGTGCAGTGAGTCTTTGCCGTGAGACTTGCCCTGAGGGTGCCGTCGTGCTGAGATCTGGAGCATCCACCGCCCCCTGTGAGGAGTCATCAGGTGAGTAACATGAGTGAAGAGCTGGCCACAGTAGTGGCCATCGACGGCAATCACGCCTGGGTGGAGTGCGAGCGGCGATCCGCCTGCAGCGGTTGCCACCAACAATCCAGCTGCGGGACCGGCACCGTCGCCAAGGCCTTTCCCATGAAGGCGCAGCGGCTGCGGGTCGCCCTCACCGGCGATGTAGCGGTGGGCCAGCAGATCCGCCTGGGCATCCCTCAGGCCAGCATCCTGCGCGGTGCGGCCCTGGTGTACGTGCTGCCGCTCTTCTGTCTGCTGCTGGGTGCCCTGCTCGGCCAGCTCTGGCTGGTGCCGCTCTTGTCGGCGGGAGAGGGGGTGACCATCCTCTGCTGTCTGCTGGGCGGCGCCATCGGATTTTTACTGGTTCGTTACTTTTCTGACCGGCTCGAGCAGGGGGAATACGGTCCCCGCATGCTCGGGGTGGTGCTCAATACCCGTCATCTCTCTTGAGGGGCCGGGTCTGGCGGAGGGCATCCAGGTGCCCAACGCCCGCCAGACAAGGCGCTATTTGTGGGGCCCGCCGACTAAAGATTGGCCGTCGACCGGGTTATCCAGTAAAATCCTGCCCTCATATCCGACCCTAACTTAATTTTGAGTGATTCTTGCTCGATGAAACACATTCGTAACTTTTCGATTATTGCGCACATCGACCACGGTAAGTCGACCCTGTCGGACCGTCTGATCCAGACTTGCGGCGGCCTGTCCGATCGCGAGATGCAGGCCCAGGTGCTGGACTCCATGGATCTGGAGCGCGAGCGCGGCATTACCATCAAGGCACAGAGTGTGACCCTGAACTACCAGGCACAAGACGGTAACACCTATCAGCTGAACTTTATCGACACCCCGGGCCACGTGGATTTCTCCTACGAGGTTTCTCGCTCCCTGGCTGCCTGTGAAGGGGCACTGCTGGTGGTGGATGCCGGTCAGGGGGTTGAGGCACAGACTCTGGCCAACTGCTACACCGCCATGGAAATGGAGCTGGAAGTGGTGCCGGTGCTGAACAAGATCGACCTGCCGGCCGCAGAGCCCGAGCGGGTTGCCGAGGAGATCGAGGACATCGTCGGCATCGACGCGGTGGACGCGGTGCGCTGCTCCGCCAAGACCGGCCTCGGTGTCGATCTGGTGCTGGAAGAGATCGTCGCCAAGATCCCGTCCCCGGAAGGGGATCCGGAGGCGCCGCTGCAGGCGCTGATCATCGACTCCTGGTTCGACTCCTACCTCGGGGTCGTGTCGCTCGTGCGGATCAAGAACGGTTCCCTGAAAAAGAACGACAAGATCAAGGTGATGAGCACCGGTCAGGTATGGGGTGTGGATCGCATCGGTATCTTCACGCCGAAGCAGGTGGACACCGACGGCCTGGGTTGTGGCGAGGTAGGTTGGGTCGTCTGCGGCATCAAGGACATCCACGGTGCGCCGGTGGGGGATACCCTGACCCTGGCCAAGCACGGTGCCGAGAAGGCGCTGGCCGGCTTCAAGAAGGTGAAGCCCCAGGTCTATGCGGGCCTGTTCCCCATCTCCAGCGATGACTACGAGTCCTTCCGCGATGCGCTGGAGAAGCTCTCCCTCAACGACGCCTCCCTGTTCTACGAACCGGAGAGCTCCACGGCGCTGGGCTTCGGCTTCCGCTGCGGCTTCCTCGGGATGCTGCACATGGAGATCATCCAGGAGCGTCTGGAGCGTGAATACGATCTGGATCTCATCACCACCGCACCGACCGTGGTCTACGAGATCGAGCTGAACGATGGCTCCACCATCCACATCGACAGCCCGGCCCAGATGCCCGCCATCAACAACATCAAGGAGATGCGCGAGCCCATCGCTGAGTGTCACATCCTGCTGCCGCAGGAGTACATGGGCAACGTCATCACCCTCTGCATCGAGAAGCGCGGCGTACAGACCAACATGGTCTACCACGGCAAGCAGGTGGCGCTGACCTACGAGATCCCGATGGCGGAAGTGGTGCTCGACTTCTTCGACCGTCTGAAGTCCACCAGTCGCGGCTACGCCTCCCTGGACTACGGCTTCAAGCGTTTCGAAACCTCCGACATGGTCCGTCTGGACATCATGATCAACGGCGAGCGGGTCGACGCCCTGGCCATCATCACCCACAAGGAGAACGCCCAGTATCGCGGTCGCCAGGTGGTGGAGAAGATGCGCGAGCTGATCCCGCGCCAGATGTTCGACATCGCCATCCAGGCCGCCATCGGCAACCAGATCATCGCCCGCAGCACCGTCAAGGCATTGCGTAAAGACGTCACCGCCAAGTGCTACGGTGGTGACGTGAGCCGGAAGAAGAAGCTGTTGAACAAGCAGAAAGAAGGCAAGAAGCGGATGAAGTCTCTGGGCCGTGTGGACGTGCCGCAAGAGGCCTTCCTCGCCATTCTCCACGTCGGAAAGGATTAATCGATGGCAAGCACCTTTTCCCTGATCCTCGTCGTCGTCACCCTGCTGACCGGCATTATCTGGACGCTCGACAAGCTGGTCTGGGCCAAGCAGCGGGCGGCCAAGATTGCCGCCGCCCGTGCCAATGCCGGTCCGGATGTGGACGAGAAGACACTGGCCAAGGTGGCCCCCATGCCGGTCTGGATCGAACAGACCGGCGGGGTTTTCCCGGTGATCGCGCTGGTGCTGATCCTGCGCTCCTTCATCTTCGAGCCGTTCCAGATCCCGTCCGGCTCCATGATGCCGACCCTGCTGGTGGGCGACTTCATCCTGGTGGAGAAGTTTGCCTACGGCCTCAAGGACCCGGTGACCAACACCAAGTTCCTCGAGACCGGTGAGCCGAAGCGCGGTGATGTGGTGGTCTTCAAGTATCCGCTGGATACCCGGGTGGACTACATCAAGCGGGTGGTCGGCATGCCCGGCGATCGGGTCATCTATCGCAACAAGGAGCTGATGATCCGGCCCAAGTGCGATGAGCAGGAAGGGAAAACGTGCCCCGGCTTCCAGAAGCTGGACGTCAAGTTCGAGCAGCGCGGCGAGTTCAGCCAGATGGGGATCCCGCTGGATCGCTACACCGAACAGCTGGGCGATGTCTCCCACGAGACCTTGCGCAACCCGCTGATGCCGGACCTGGTGGACCGCTACTATCGCCAGCCCGGCACCTACCCCGACGAGTGGGTAGTGCCGGAAGGCCAGTACTTCGTGATGGGTGACAACCGCGACAACAGCACCGACAGCCGTTTCTGGGGGTTCGTGCCCGAGCAGAACCTGGTGGGCAAGGCGGTCGCCATCTGGATCAGTTTCGAATTCGAGCGCGAGGAAGGGTCCAGCTTGCCGAGCTGGGTGCCGACCGGTGTGCGCTTCAACCGCATTGGCGGAATCAAGTAAATGAATATCAAGATGAACAGACTGCAGTCCCGTCTCGGGCATGTCTTTCAGGATCCTGAGCTGCTGACCCGGGCACTGACCCATCGCAGCGCAGGGTCCCGTCACAACGAGCGCCTGGAATTTCTGGGGGACTCCATCCTGAGTCTGGTGATTGCCGATGACCTCTTCCACCGCTTCCCGCAGGCGGCGGAAGGGGATCTCAGCCGGATGCGCGCCACCCTGGTGCGCGAGAAGACGCTGGCCGAGCTGGGCCGGGAATTCGACCTCGGGGATCACCTGATCCTGGGGCCGGGGGAGCTGAAAAGCGGCGGTTTTCGCCGCGAGTCCATCCTGGCCGACACCGTCGAGGCGGTGATCGGCGCCATCTATCTGGACACGGATCTGGAGCGGGTGCGCAGCCTCCTGCTCGGCTGGTATGCCAGCCGCCTTGGCGAGATCAAGCCCGGGATCGAACAGAAGGATCCCAAGACCCGTCTGCAAGAGATCCTGCAGGGCAGCCGCAAATCCCTGCCGACCTACACGGTGACCAACGTCAAGGGCGAGGCCCACAACCAGGAGTTCACCGTCCAGTGCGAAGTGGATGGGCTGGATGGCCCCCTGGTCGGGATCGGCTCCAGCCGCCGCAAGGCCGAACAGGCCGCGGCGCAGCAAGCACTGGAACGGCTGTCATGAGCACCATGACGGATCCGGCACTGTGCGCTCTTTTCACTCCATCAGCATTGGGAACGCGGTCATGACAGATACCACCTATTGCGGCTTTGTCGCCATCGTGGGCCGCCCCAACGTGGGCAAGTCCACCCTGCTCAACAAGTTGCTCGGCCAGAAGGTCAGCATCACCTCGAAGAAGCCCCAGACTACCCGTCACCGGATCCTGGGGATCGACACCGAGGAGAACCATCAGACCATCTATGTGGATACCCCGGGTCTGCACATCGAGGAGAAGCGGGCCATCAACCGCCTGATGAACCGCGCCGCCACCAGTTCCCTGGGGGACGTGGCCATGGTGGTGTTCGTGGTGGACGGCACCCACTGGACCAAGGATGACGAGATGGTGCTGGGCAAGCTGCGCCACCTCAAGTGCCCCGTGGTGCTGGCGGTCAACAAGATCGACAACGTCAAGGAAAAAGAGGATCTGCTGCCGCACCTCGAGTGGCTGGGTCAGCAGATGAACTTTGCCCACATCCTGCCCATCAGCGCCGAGAAGGGCACCAACGTGGAGAAGATCCGCGAGTGGGCCAAGGATCTGCTGCCGGAGAACGTCCACTTCTTCCCGGAAGATTACGTGACCGACCGCTCTTCCCGCTTCATGGCCTCCGAGATCATCCGAGAGAAGCTGATGCGCTTCACCGGCGAGGAGCTGCCCTATTCGGTGACGGTGGAGATCGAGCGCTTCAAGGTGGAGGATACCGGTCTCTACCACATCCACGGGCTCATCCTGGTGGAGCGCGAAGGCCAGAAAAAGATGGTCATCGGCAACAAGGGCGAGAAGATCAAGACCATCGGCACAGAGGCGCGCATCGACATGGAACGGCTGTTCCAGAACAAGGTGCATCTCGAGCTGTGGGTCAAGGTCAAGTCCGGCTGGGCCGACGACGAGCGGGCCCTGCGCAGCCTCGGGTATGGCGACGACTGATTGCTGACCCCGGCTTTCGTCATCCACAGTCGGCCCTATCGGGAGACCAGCCAGCTGGTCGAGGTCTTCACCCAGGATAGCGGTCGATTCACCCTGGTGGCTCGCGGTTCCCGCGGGCCACGCTCCTCTCTGAAGGGGCTGCTTCAGCCCTTCACCCTGCTCACCATTGCCTGGCGCGGCAAGGGGGATCTCAAGAACCTCACCCAGGTGGAGTGCCCGGATCACTCGTTGCGCCTCGGCGGGGATCGTCTCTTCTACGGCCTCTATCTCAACGAGCTGGTCTACTACCTGCTGGAAGCGCACACCCCCTTCCCCGAGGTGTTCGACGCCTATGCCCGTGCCATCATGGCCCTGGCGGACGGCGAGACCCCGGAGCTGCCCCTGCGCCGCTTCGAGTTCCTGCTGCTGCAGGCCCTGGGCTACGCGGTGGACTTCGAATATGCCGCGGACGACGACTCCCCCATCGACCCCACCCTGCTTTACGGCTTCGAGCGGGAGCTCGGCTTTGTCGCTTGCGAGCGGGCGCCGGATCCCCGTACCCTGTTCCTCGGTGCCCACCTGCTGGCCTTCGCCGAGGGGCGTTTCGACACGCCTCCCTTGCTGCAGGCGGCCAAGCGTTTCAGCCGGCTGGCGCTGCAGCCCTATCTCGGCAAGCGTCAACTGAAGAGCAGGGAGCTCTTTTTGAAGCGAAAAGGCAGTGTTTCAAGCTGATTTTTATTATCTGGTGATGTTTTGTGTTTATGACATCGCTTTTGATGAACAATAATGCTGTCGCCGTGGCCATAACCGGGCTGCGGCGGCACATGGACAGAGGGGCGGGCTCCACCCGCTCCGGCATTCACAGATGACCTGTATCAAGGAGTAAGCAATGAGCGAGATCTACCTGGGTGTGAACATCGACCATATCGCCACCCTGCGCAACGCCCGCGGCACCCAGTATCCGGATCCGGTACAGGCCGCCTTCGTGGCCGAGCAGGCCGGTGCCGATGGCATCACGGTCCACCTGCGGGAAGATCGCCGCCACATCACCGACCGGGACGTGGAGATCCTGCGCCAGACCATCCAGACCAGGATGAACCTGGAGATGGCGGTGACCGAGGAGATGATCGGCATCGCCTGCCGCATCAAGCCCCACTTCGTCTGCCTGGTGCCGGAGAAGCGCACCGAGGTGACCACCGAGGGTGGTCTGGACGTGGCGGGCCAGCTGGACAAGGTGACCGATGCGGTGACCCGCCTGGCCGCCGTGGGCGCCCAGGTGTCGCTCTTCATCGATGCGGATCCGCTGCAGATCGATGCGGCCGCCGCGAGCGGTGCTCCCTTCATCGAGATCCACACCGGCCGCTACGCCGATGCCACCACGGATGCCGAGCGCAACGCCGAGTTCAAGCGCATCGCCGCCGGTGCTTCCTACGCCGCTGGCAAGGGCTTGAAGGTCAATGCGGGCCACGGTCTGCACTACCACAACGTCAAGGCTATCGCCGCCATCCCCGAGCTCTATGAGCTCAACATCGGTCACGCCATCATCGGCCGCGCCGCCTTCGACGGTCTGGCCAAGGCGGTCAGCGACATGCGTACGCTGATGCAGGAAGCCCGTCAGGGGATCTGATGCCGCTTCGCAGGTATGAAAACGACAAGGGACGCTTCGGCGTCCCTTGTCGTTTTCAGGAATGGAAGTCGGGGTGAACCCCGTGCTCATCTGGCATGGGGCTGGGCATCCGTGTGCAGAGGGGGAAAGGGAAGGGGCGTCTCAGCCTGGTTCCGGGAAGTAGCGCTCCAGCAGGGCGGTGAGGATGGCCTGGCACTCGGCATCCGGCTCGCCGGTGACCAGGGCGGGGCGAAAGTGAAGCTGGAAGGCGCGCAGGACGGCGCGGCTCTGCTCATCCCAGGCGCCGTGCTGGGGGAGGCCGTAGCCGTAACGGGCAAGCTGCTGCTGCCATTGCAGCGCATCCCAGGGGATGAGCTGCGTCTGGCGCAGCTCGGCCACCCGGGCCTCGTCGGGCCAGGCGCCGACACCGTAGCGCAGGGCGAGCTCGCGCCAGGGGAACCGGGGGCCGGGATCCTGCTTGCGCTCGGGGGCGACGTCGCTGTGGGCCAGCACCTGGGTGGGGGGGATCTGGTAGCGTTCGAACAGATCCCGGGCGAGTGCGCCGAGGGCGGCGATCTGGGCCGGGGAATAGGGTTGCCAGTGTCTCAGATGGGCGGGCAGGGCCGCGTCTTTCTCGTCATACCCGAGATTCACTATCTCGATGCCGAGCGAACTGGCGTTGAGCCCGGCGTAGTGATGCCAGCGACTGCGTCCGGCGTGCCAAGCCCGCTGGCTGTCGGGCACCAGCTGGTAGACCGGGAACGGTTGCTCGTCGGTGTCGCGGGGGATCAGGTAGTGGGCGCTCACCTTGTGCTCCGGCTCGGTCAGCAGGCGCAGGGAGCGGGCATCCTCTTCATCCGTGTAGTGCAGGATGAGAAAGGCGATGCGCTCATTCTGGCTGGCGCTTTGATGCTCCTGATTGAGACGATAGGGCGCAGGCTGGCAGGCGCCGAGCAGCAGGATGAGGGGCAGTGACCAGAACCAGCGCGCCGCGAACCGGCACGCGCCGCCGCTCGCCGACGGGCGTGGAGCCAGCAGGCGGCGCCAGCCCATGGTCTAGCCTCGCACCTGGCCGGAGGCGGTCATCAGGGCCCGGGCCTGTATTTGGCGGTGAGGCCAATCAGGAAGTTGCGCAGGATCTGATCCCCGCAATCCTGATAGTGCTTGTGATCCCTGGCGCGGAACAGGGCGCTCAGCTCGGACTTGGAGAGGTTGAAGTTCGCGAGCTTGAGGGTGCCCAGCATCTCCTCTTCCTTGTAGTTGAGGCCGATGCGCAGCTTGCGCAGGATCAGGTTGTTGTTGATCCGGTTCGGGATCACCTGGGGCGGGGCATCTTCCCGCACACCGCGGCGCAGGGCGATGAAGCCGTCGAGGAACTGGCTCAGTGCCGAGTCCGGGCAGGCGGCGAAGCCCGCTTCCTGTGCCTCGCCCTCTTCGGCCTCTTTCATCAGCCAGCCGTGCAACTGGGCATGGGTGATGGCCAGATTGCCCTTGGCAAAGATCTCGACCATCTGGTCGTTGCTGATGCTGAGGGCATAGCGCAGGCGGCGCAGAATATCGTTGTTGGTCATGTTGACTCCTGTGGAAACGGCGCAGATGTTACCACCTGCCGCCTGTCCAGTCAGAAAAAGCGCCTCAGTCGGTCAGGGCCAGGTAGCGGGGGGCCTCTTGCCTCACCTGCTCCAGGGCATCCTGCAGCTCCAGCAATTCGGGTTCCAGATCGCTCACGGCGACCCCGTCGCGCAGCTGCTGTTCGAGCTGGGAGAGCAGGCGTTGCAGACCCGGCACCCCGGAATAGGCGCAGCCACCGTTGAGGCGGTGGAGCTGGGCCAGCACGTCTGCATCGTCGGCACTCCCTTCCAGCGCCGCCGCCAGGATGGGCTCCACCTCGTCGAAGCTGGCCAGCAACATGGTCAGCATCTCCCGGGCGAGGGCTGGCTTGCCGGCGGCCTGACGCACGGCGAGGGGCCAGTCTATCTGCTGATCCCCGTGATTCTGGTGCCGTCGGTGGGCGAAGTCGGTGATGAGCTGCGCCAGCATCCCCTCGTCGATAGGTTTGGCCAGGTAGTCGTCCATGCCCTGGCGAATGAGGCGCTCCCGCTCACCGGGAATGGCATGGGCGGTGACCGCGACGATGGGGGTCTCGGTGTTGAGGGAGTGGTGGCGGATCGCCTGGGTGGCGCTGATGCCGTCCATGACGGGCATCTGGATATCCATGAAGATGATGTCGAACGGCTGGCTCTGGGCCAGGTTGACCGCCTCCTTGCCGTTCTTGCACACCACCACCTCGGTCACCATCTCTTTGAGCATGGCGGCGATGAGCTTGAGGTTAGCGGCGTTGTCATCCACCGCCAGCACCTTGACCGCCTGCACGCTGCGCGGCATCGGCGCGGGCAGGGGGGCACGGCGTACCGCCTCGGGGGAGAGCAGAGCGTGCAGCAATTTGCGATGGTTGATGGGCTTGGAGAGGCAGTGGACGGCGCCGTGGGACAGCATGGCGTCGTAGAGGGCCGGCTCGTGGCTGCTGAGCAGCACTATGGTGTTCTGCTGGCCGTCCAGTCCGTCGAGACGGGCAATCACCTGCTGCGGGCTGTGCAGGGTGCTGCTGCCGATGAGCACCATGTCCTGGCTGCTCATCGGGGGCCACTCCTCGTCCACCGTCAGGGAATGCACATCCAGGTGCCACTCTCCCAGCAGGGCGAGCAGGGAGGCGTGAGTAAAGGGATCCGGCTCCAGCAGCCAGACCCGCTTGCCCTGGATGCGATCCAGCGGAAGCCGCTCGCTCTGGGGCAGGGGCGAGACATCCAGATCCAGGTGGAACGAGAAGACCGACCCCTTGCCGAGTTCGGATTCGAAGCGGATCTGGCCCCCCATCTGCTGCACCAGCTTCTGGGTGATGACGAGCCCGAGCCCGGTGCCCCCATAGCGGCGGGAGATGGAGGAGTCTGCCTGGTTGAAGGCCTGGAACAACTGGCGCTGCTGCTCTTCCGAGATGCCGATGCCGGTATCGCGAATCAGCACCCGCAGGCGCACCTTGTTGCCGCTGGATTCCCCGGTCTGCTCGACACGCACGTCCACGTTGCCGCGCTCGGTGAACTTGATGGCGTTGCCGGTGAGGTTGGTGAGCACCTGCTGCAGGCGCATGGGGTCGCCGGTGAGGTCGTCCGGCACGGCGGCATCCACCTGGAGGGAGAGTTCGAGCTGCTTGTCGTGGGCGCTCGGCCCCAGCAGGTGCATGGTCTCGTTGAGGGTGTCCCGCAGGCTGAAGGGGATGTGCTCGAGCTGCAGCTTGCCCGCCTCCAACTTGGAGAAGTCGAGGATGTCGTTGATGATCCCAAGGAGGTTGCGCGCCGACTTCTCGATGGTCTGCATGTAGTCGGTCTGGCTCGGGGTCAGGCTGGTCTTGAGCAGTTGGCGGGTGAAGCCGATGACCCCGTTGAGCGGGGTGCGTAGCTCGTGGGACATGTTGGCGAGGAATTCGGACTTGACCCTGGCGGCCTCCTGAGCGCGCTTCTTCGCCATGTCGAGCTCGACGTTCTGGATCTCGATCTGCTCGAGGGTCTCCCGCAGATCCGACGTCGCCTGATCGATATTCTGCTGCATCTCCTCGTGATATTCGGAGAGCGCCTTGGCCATGGCGTTGATGCCGTTCTTAAGCATGTCCAGCTCGCCGGTGAGCTGGCCGCTGACCCGGGTATCGAGTCGCCCCTCCCTGATCCGGTGCACCGCCTGCACCATGTCGGTGATGGGCTGGGTCACGCTCTTGACCAGACGGAAGCCGAACAGGGCGCTGATGGCCAGCCCGATGAGCACGATGATGACCGCGAAGAAGGCGTCGCGGTACTGCAGGACGATGGCCCTGTCCGTGGCGAGTTGCATGGAGATGTAGCCGATGACCGGCGGCTCCAGATCGCTTGGCAGCGGGAAGCCGTCCAGGCTGGTCTCTGCCTGGATGGGGGTGCGCAGTATGATGTCATCGCCGTTGACGGAGACGCTGGTCAGGGCCGGGATGACGCTGCCGTCCGGCAGACGAAGCTGGCTGAAGTCCCTGTGGTAGTTGGACGTCACGAACAGCTGGTTCTCCTGGGTGAAGACGGCGATGGACTTGATGAAGGGCGAGTTCTTGCGATGGGTGAGCCCGATCAGCCGCTTGAGGGATTCGCGGCTGTGCTGTGTCATGCCGTATTCGCTGGCGATGGCCAGGGGCTCGATGATGTTGATGCCCTGATCGATGAGGTTGTTTTCCAGCTGCTGATAGCGGTGGAAAGTGAAATAGCCGGCGATGAGGCCGCCGATGATGAGGGTCGGCAAGATGGTGAAGGCCAGCACCCGGGCCCTGAGACCGTACTTGGTCATGCCGCCGACCCGCCTTTCGCAAGAGAAGCCATGACCCGGGGCGCATGCAGGCACCGGGGTCGGGCAGGCAATACAGTCATTGTCGCTGTACGGGGTCTCAGGCCGTATCCGGTCATATCAATGGGCCACTTTTGGTCAGAATGGACGATGGGGCGGATGCCGCGGCTGGGGCCCTCAGGCCGTATTTGGTCATACGATTATTCTTGTGGGACAATGGTCTGCCGCAGATTCCACAATCATGACATAGCCACCTATAGGCACCAAGTTTTATGGCCCAGTTTTTCAAGCCCCAAAAGAAATCCACCCAGCCCCAACGTATTGAATTTACGGTAGACAGTCTGGATCACCACTGTGTCGGTATCGGCCGTCATCAGGGCAAGGCCATCTTCGTCGAAGGGGCGCTGCCCGGCGAGGCCATCAAGGCCCGTATCATCGACGACAAGAAGCACTATGCCCACGCCTCCCTGCAACAGGTGGTGACGCCGGCGGCCAACCGGGTAGCCCCCTTCTGCGACCACTATCGCGAGTGTGGCGGTTGCAGTGCCCAGCACCTGGGAGAGGGAGATCAACTGGCGGCCAAGGAGGCGGGACTGGTCAGCCTGTTCGAGCGCCTTGGCAACATCCAGGCGCCAGCGTTGGCACCTGCGCTGACGGGGGAGTCCCGCGCCTACCGCCGGGTCTGCCGTCTGGCCATCAAGTTTGACAAGAACGGTCGCTGCACCCGGGTGGGCTTTCGCCGTCGCCAGTCTAACGATCTGGTAGAGATTGCCGGCTGTCCTGTGCTGGCCGAGCCCCTCTCCGCCCTTATCGCCCCTCTGCGCGAATGCCTCAACCGGCTGAAGAGCCAGCGCGAACTGGGCCATGCGGAACTCATTCAGGGGGAGCAGGGCATTCTGATGCTGCTGCGCCACACCGGTCGCCCCACCGAGGCGGATCGGGCGCACTTGACCGAGTTTGCCACCGCCCAGGGGATAGACCTCTATCTGCAGGCGGCGGACGAGCAGATCGAACCTCTGCGTCAACAGTCTCAGCCAAGTTACACGCTGGATGGCCTGTCTCTTGCATTCGCTCCCGGCGACTTCATCCAGGTCAACGGGCCCGTCAACCAGCGCATGGTGGAGCAGGCATTGAGCTGGCTCGACGCAGGCAAGGATGACAAGGTGCTGGACCTCTTCTGCGGCATCGGCAACTTCACCCTGCCGCTGGCCCGTCAGGCCTGCGAAGTGGTGGGGGTGGAAGGGGAGCTCGCCATGGTGACGCGTGCACAGGAGAATGCCCGCCGCAACGGCATCGACAACGCCCGCTTCTACAAGGCGGACTTGAGCGGCGACATCGTAGGCATGTCCTGGGCCCGGGAAGGGTTCGATCTGGTACTGCTGGATCCGGCCAGACCCGGGGCGCTGGAGGTGATGAGCCACGTGGTGGCACTTTCCCCCAAACGGGTGGTCTATGTTTCCTGTAACCCGGTCACCCTGGCCCGTGACAGTCAGGTGCTGGTGCAGGGAGGCTACAAGCTGACCCGTCTGGGGATGCTGGACATGTTCCCCCACACCGGTCATCTGGAGTCCATGGCGCTGTTCGAACGGGGCTGAGTCGAGGCGACCGCATTATTCTGGATGAATCAAGATGCGGTCGTGATGATTTTTCGATGTGCATGATGCTGCCAGAGTGAGGTAAAACAGGTGTTTTTCGCTGCCTTCAACGGGCAGGGCAGAATGCGGTTATCTTGGTTTTCCAGCGGCGGCAGCGCTGTTTGAGCGGGAGTGATTAGGGTAATCTAGGTCGTCGATAGTGGATCGGATGCGGGGAAGAGCCCTGTCACCTTGCGCGGTGACATGCCTTGAAAACTCTTTCATGCATCCCCATTTGAGGCAGTCATCAGTTGATGAGGGGATGAGGAGAGCATCGGCTTTCGACCCCACACTTTTAAGGATTGATACCATGGTTGCGGTGCGCGATATTCATTTGAAAGACAATTTCACTCTGGATGAGTGGGTCAGTTCCCTTACCCTGAGTGAAAGTGACAAGAATCAGCTGCGAACCGTCTACCAGTATTGCCTGACCCTGGGTGACGAAGCGCTCACCAACCGCCTGCTGGTGCGCGGGGTCGAGATGGTGGGCATCCTGCTGATGCTCAGCATGGATCTCGCCACCCTCAAGGCCGCCATTCTCTATCCCTTCGTCGAAGCCGGTCTCATCAGCCAGGAAAAGGTGAACGAGGACTTCGGCCCCAAGATCGCCAAGCTGGTGGAAGGGGTGCTGGAGATGGAGGCCATCCGCTCCCTGCAAACCCTTCACCGCAGCGAAACCTCGCCGGAGCAGGTGGACAACGTGCGCCGCATGCTGCTCGCCATGGTCGAGGACGTGCGCGCCGTGGTCATCAAGCTGGCGGAGCGCATCGCCTGCCTGCGTGAGGCGAAGAAGGCGGATGAGGAGACCCGGGTGCTGATGGCCCAGGAGATCACCAACATCTATGCCCCCCTTGCGAACCGCCTCGGTATCGGTCAGCTCAAGTGGGAGCTCGAGGATCTCGCCTTCCGCTACCTGCACCCGGACACCTACAAGCAGATCGCCAAACAGCTGGACGAGAAACGGCTCGACCGCGAGCGCTACATCCGTGAATTCGTGCAGTCTCTGCGCGATGCCCTGGCCGAGGCCGGCGTCGAGGCCGAGGTCTATGGCCGACCGAAACACATCTACAGCATCTGGCGCAAGATGCAGAAGAAGCACCTCGAATTCAACGAGCTGTTCGATGTGCGCGCGGTGCGGGTGATCACCAAGCGGCTGCAGGATTGCTACGCGGCGCTCGGTATCGTTCACACCCATTTCCACCATATTCCCCGCGAATTTGACGACTATGTCGCCAACCCCAAGCCCAATGGCTACCAGTCCATCCACACCGTGGTGGTGGGGGAGGAGGGCAAGACAGTGGAGATCCAGATCCGTACCGAGCAGATGCATCAGGATGCGGAGCTCGGTGTGGCTGCGCACTGGCGCTACAAGGAAGGTGCACAGGCCGCTGCCAAGACCAGCACCTTCGAAGACAAGATCGAATGGCTGCGCAAACTCCTCGCCTGGCAGGAGGATCTCTCGGAGAGCGGCTCCTTGCTGGACGATCTGCGCAGTCAGGTGTTCGAGGACAGGGTTTATGTCTTCACTCCCAAGGGCGATGTCATCGACCTGCCGGCAGGGGCGACGCCGCTCGACTTCGCCTATCACGTGCATAGCATGATCGGTCACCGCTGCATCGGCACCAAGATCGACGGTCGTATCGTGCCCTTCACCTATACGCTGCAAACCGGTGATCAGGTGGAGGTGATCACCCAGAAGGAGCCGAACCCGAGCCGCGACTGGATGAACCCGAACGCCGGCTTCCTGCGCTCCAGCCGGGCGCGGGCCAAGGTGGCCACCTGGTTCAGAAAGCTGGACCGGGACAAGAACATCGCCGCCGGCAAGGAGCTGCTGGAGAAAGAGCTGGACAGACACAACCTCACCCTCTCCAAGGTGGACAAGGTAGTGCTGGAGCGCTTCCATGCGGAGGAGCTGGAAGATTTGCTGGCCGGTATCGGCAGCGGCGACATCCGCATCAACCAGCTGCTCAATTATCTGGACACCCGCTACAACAAGCCGACGGCGGAAGAAGAAGATCGCCGTCTGCTGGAGAAGCTGGAGCAGAAGGCCAATGTGCCCTTCCGCCCCAAACCCAAGGATCACATCGTGGTGGAAGGGGTGGGCAACCTGATGACTCACATCGCCCGCTGCTGCCAGCCCATCCCGGGGGACGCCATCCAGGGCTTCATCACCATGGGACGGGGGGTTTCCATCCACCGGGAGGATTGCGAGCAGCTCAAGGAGCTGTCGCGTCGCAACCCGGAGCGCTTGATCGATGCGGTCTGGGGGGAGAACTACTCCGGCGGTTACGGTCTCACCATCCGCATTCTCTCCAACGACAGATCCGGCCTGCTGCGCGACATCACCACCGTGCTCGCCAACGAGAAGATCAACGTGATGGGAGTGCGTTCGCGCTCCAACGTGCGCGAGCAGACTGCCGAAATAGACATGGAGCTGGAGATTTACAACATCAACGCCTTCAACCGGGCGTTGGCCAAGCTCAGTCAGCTCAACGACGTGATCAGCGCCAAGCGGCTGTAATGCTCAACCGACCGGCCCCAGTGGCCGGTCTGCATTTTCTCCCTCCTTGTAGAGCATTGAAGACGGATATCACGCGCCCCATCTCCGGCCGCCATGGCTCCACAGCATGTGGAGCAGTGGCGTGAGCGGATATTCATGAACCCATTTACTGAATCGAAAGTGAGTTGCCCATGTCCCAACGCTACGACCTTCCCCAACTGCTCGACATCATGGCTAGATTGCGTGACCCGAACGGGGGCTGTCCCTGGGATCTCAAGCAGAGCTTCCAGACCATAGTGCCGCACACCCTGGAGGAGGCCTACGAGGTGGCGGATGCCATCGAGAGCGAAGATTGGCAAGGGCTGAAGGGGGAGCTCGGTGATCTGCTGTTCCAGGTCGTGTTCTATGCCCAGCTCGGCAAGGAGCAGGGATTGTTCGACTTTGCCGACATCGTCGATACCGTGAGCGAGAAGCTCATTCGCCGCCACCCCCATGTCTTCTCCGATGCCGACCTGGGTGACGAGCAGGCGGTCAAAGCGAACTGGGAGGCGGAAAAGGCCAAAGAGCGGGCCGCGCTCGACAAGGAAAGCGTGCTGGACGATATCCCCCTCTCCCTGCCTGCCCTGACCCGGGCAGCCAAGATCCAGAAGCGCTGCGCCACCGTCGGTTTCGACTGGAAGACGCTGGGGCCTGTGGTGGACAAGATCCACGAGGAGATCGACGAGGTGATGGAAGAGGCGCTGATGGTCGACGTGGACGAGGCTCGGGTGAGCGACGAGCTCGGCGATCTCTTGTTCGCCACCGTCAACCTGGTGCGCCATCTGGGCAAGGATCCCGAGCAGGTGCTGCGGGCTGCCAACACCAAGTTTGAGCGTCGTTTTCGTCAGGTTGAACACTTTATTGCCGCAGAAGGTCTGAAAATGACGGATTGCTCCCTGGAGAAGCTGGACGAGGCCTGGAACAAGGCCAAGGAAACCGAGCAAAGTTGATTTGGCGCAAGACGGGGCGGCGGGGAGCCTGATAGATTTTTGTTCATTGTTTGGGAGTGGGGGTTTTGGTATACTGTTTCCCCGTCCTGCTTCATCCCCGAAGCACCCCTTAAAATTCCCTAAACTTCTTTCAGGTTCAGCATGACGACCAAATATATTTTTGTGACTGGTGGCGTTGTTTCATCCCTCGGCAAAGGCATTGCCGCAGCTTCTCTGGCAGCCATTCTGGAAGCCCGTGGTCTGGATGTGACCATCATGAAACTGGACCCGTACATCAACGTGGATCCGGGCACCATGAGCCCGACCCAGCATGGTGAAGTGTTTGTAACCGAGGACGGGGCCGAAACCGATCTGGATTTGGGCCACTACGAGCGTTTCATCCGCACCAAGATGACCCGCCGCAACAACTTCACCACCGGCCGCATCTATGCAGACGTGCTGCGCAAGGAGCGTCGTGGTGACTATCTGGGCGCCACCATCCAGGTGATCCCGCACATCACCAACGCCATCAAGGAACGGGTGATTGCCGGTGCCGAAGGCCATCAGGTTGCCATCGTCGAAGTGGGCGGTACCGTGGGCGACATCGAGTCCCTGCCGTTCCTTGAAGCCATTCGTCAGCTGGCGGCCATTGTGGGTCGCAACAATGCCATGTTCATGCACCTGACCCTGGTTCCTTACCTGGCCGCCGCCGGCGAGGTGAAGACCAAGCCGACCCAGCACTCCGTGAAGGAGCTGCTCTCCATCGGTATCCAGCCGGATGTGCTGATCTGCCGCTCCGACCGCGCCATTCCGGCCAACGAGCGTGCCAAGATCGCCCTGTTCTGCAACGTGCCCGAGCGCGCCGTCATCTCCATGAAGGATGTCGACTCCATCTACAAGATCCCGGCGCTGCTGAAATCCCAGGGGCTGGACGGCTACATCACCGAGCGCTTCGGCATCGAGTGCAAAGAAGCCGACCTGGCCGAGTGGGAACAGGTCATCTATGAAGAGGCCAACCCGACCGCAGAAGTGACCATCGGCATGGTCGGCAAGTATGTCTCCCTGCCGGACGCCTACAAGTCCGTCAACGAAGCGCTCAAGCACGGTGGCCTGAAGACCCGTCTCTCCGTCAACATCAAGTACATTGACTCCCAGGACATCGAGACCCGTGGCGCCGAGCTGCTGGAAGGTCTGGATGCGATCCTGGTACCGGGTGGCTTCGGCGAACGCGGCGTGGAAGGCAAGATTCTGGCCGCCAAATATGCCCGCGAGAACAAGATCCCGTACCTCGGTATCTGCCTGGGCATGCAGGTTGCCTTGATCGAATACGCCCGCAACGTGGCGGGCATGGAAGGGGCTCACTCCTCCGAGTTCAAGAAAGACAGCCCGTTCCCCGTGGTCGGTCTCATCACCGAGTGGGTGGATGATGAAGGCAACGTCGAGACCCGGACCGAGAAGTCCGATCTGGGCGGCACCATGCGTCTGGGCTCCCAGCTCTGCCACCTGGTGGAAGATTCCAAGGTGCGTCAGATGTACGGCAGCCCGACCATTTACGAGCGCCACCGTCACCGTTATGAAGTGAACAACAAGCTGCTGCCGCAGATTGAAGCGGCAGGTCTGAAGGTGACCGGTCTCTCCGCCGACAAGAAGCTGGTGGAAATCATCGAGATCCCGGATCACCCCTGGTTCGTGGCCGCGCAGTTCCACCCGGAGTTCACCTCGACTCCCCGTGATGGCCACGCCCTGTTCGCCGGTTTTGTGAAGGCGGCGGGCGAGTATCAGAAGCGTAATTTGAAGTAATTGAAAATAAATGCGGTTGGGGCTCTGTGCCACAGCCGCTTTTTTTGGCATATTTTTGTTGTTTTTTTACGAAACCTGAGGAAATACACATGTCCAAGATCGTTAAAGTGATCGGTCGTGAAATCATCGACTCCCGTGGTAACCCGACCGTTGAGGCCGAAGTTCACCTGGAAGGTGGTTTTGTTGGTATGGCAGCCGCTCCGTCTGGCGCGTCCACCGGTTCCCGCGAAGCGCTGGAACTGCGTGACGGCGACAAGAGCCGTTTCCTGGGTAAAGGCGTGCTGAAAGCCATCGACGCTGTCAACGGCCCGATCGCTCAGGCTCTGCTGGGTAAAGATGCCAAGGACCAGGCCACTGTCGACCAGATCATGATCGACCTCGACGGTACCGAGAACAAATCCAAGTTCGGCGCCAACGCCATCCTGGCTGTTTCCCTGGCCAACGCCAAAGCTGCCGCTGCTGCCAAAGGCATGCCGCTGTACGCCCACATCGCCGAGCTGAATGGCACCCCGGGTGTCTACTCCATGCCGCTGCCCATGATGAACATCATCAACGGTGGTGAGCACGCCGACAACAACGTCGACATCCAGGAGTTCATGATCCAGCCGGTTGGCGCCAAGACCCTGAAAGAAGCCGTTCGCATGGGCGCAGAAGTGTTCCACAACCTGGCCAAAGTGCTGAAGTCCAAGGGCTACAACACTGCCGTCGGTGACGAAGGTGGTTTCGCTCCGAACCTGAAATCCAACGCCGAAGCGCTGGAAGTGATCGCTGAAGCCGTTGCCGCTGCCGGTTACAAACTGGGCACCGACATCACCCTGGCCATGGACTGCGCTGCGTCCGAGTTCTACGACGCAGAGAAGAAAGAGTACAACCTGAAGGGCGAAGGTCGTATCTTCACCTCCAACGGTTTCTCCGACTTCCTGGCTGACCTGACCACCAAGTTCCCGATCGTCTCCATCGAAGATGGCCTGGACGAGTCCGACTGGGAAGGCTTCGCCTACCAGACCGCCGAACTGGGCAAGAAAATCCAGATCGTGGGTGACGACCTGTTCGTAACCAACACCAAGATCCTGAAGCGCGGTATCGACAACGGCATCGCCAACTCCATCCTGATCAAGTTCAACCAGATCGGTTCCCTGACCGAAACTCTGGCTGCCATCAAGATGGCCAAAGACGCTGGCTACACTGCCGTCATCTCCCACCGCTCCGGTGAGACCGAAGACGCGACCATCGCCGACCTGGCTGTGGGTACCGCTGCTGGCCAGATCAAGACCGGTTCCATGAGCCGTTCTGACCGTGTTGCCAAGTACAACCAGCTGATCCGTATCGAAGAAGCCCTGGGTGCCAAGGCTCCGTTCCGTGGTCTGAAAGAAGTGAAGAACCAGGCTTAATTTTCGCCTGCGCTCATGCTTCACAAAGCCCCGCCATCTGGCGGGGCTTTTTCGTTCTGCGCTTATGGGCGTGTGCGAACTGCATTTTTTATTCCGACCAACCCATCCGGCACACAGGCTTTCTTTTGTCTTGCCTGCGAATATGGGAAACTAGGCCGCTTGAAGGAGACTCAGTGCATGCGGCTACTCACTCTTATCCTGCTCCTCCTGTTGGGAGGGCTGCAATATGACCTCTGGCTGGGGAAAAACGGCCTCTCCGACTATCGGGAACTCTCCACCGCCATCGAGCGGCAGCAACAGGACAACCTGGTACTCAAGGATCGCAACAGTCTGATTTACCGGGAAATCGACGATCTTACCTCTGGCCTTGAGGCCATCGAGGAGTTGTCGCGCAACGATCTTGGCTATATCAAGCAGGGCGAGACCTTCTACCGAATCATTCCCAAAGAAAAGGATCAGGTGACGGAGCCTGATGGTGCCCCCTACGATGACTGATAGCCTGAGCGGCCTGACCGCTATCGTCCCGGCTGCCGGTATTGGTAGTCGCATGGGGGCCAGTTGCCCTAAGCAGTACCTTTCCCTGGCAGGGAAATGCATTCTGGAGCACACCCTGGAGCGTCTGCTCTCCCATCCCGCCATCGCCCGTGTGATCGTGGCGCTGGCGCCCCACGACCGCTGGTTTGAGACCTTGACCGTGGCAACCGATCCGCGGGTGCTGCGAGTGCAAGGGGGAAGCGAGCGTGCCTACTCCGTGCTCAATGCGTTGCACGTTGCAGAAGGGGAGTGGGCACTGGTGCATGACGCGGCCCGGCCCTGTCTGACCCACGAGGATCTCGATGCGCTCATTGCTGCCGCCATGGCCTCTGGCGGTGCCATCCTCGGCAGCCGGGTGCGCGATACCATGAAGCGCACCGATGCGGCCGGCAATATCCTCGCCACCGTGGATCGCGAGCAGCTCTGGCATGCCCTGACGCCCCAGATGTTTTTGGTTCGCCCCCTCAAGCGGGCGCTGGAGGAGGGGCTGGCGCTCGGCGCCGCCATCACCGATGAAGCCTCCGCCATGGAACGCGCCGGTCTCCCCGTGCGCATGGTGGAAGGGCGGGCCGATAACATCAAGGTGACCCGGCCGGAAGATCTCTCCCTGGCCGGGCTCTATTTACAGCAACAACGTGCGTGCCGGTCGGCACGACCCGATTCATCCCCAGAGGAGCAGGCATGATCCGCACCGGACATGGTTTTGATGAGACAGATTTCCGTGTATTGAGGAGGGCGCAGGCATGATGCGGATCGGACATGGTTTTGATGTTCACAAGTTTGGCGGGGTCGGTCCCTGCATGCTGGGCGGGGTGGCAGTGCCCTATGAACAGGGCCTGCTGGCCCACTCCGATGGTGACGTGGTGCTGCATGCGGTGAGCGATGCCCTACTGGGGGCCATCGGCGCTGGCGACATCGGCCGCCACTTCCCCGATACCGCCGCCGAATTCAAGGGCATCGACAGCCGCATCCTGCTGCGGGATGTCTTTGCCCGCGTGCAGCTCGCAGGTTATGCCATCGGCAACCTGGATGTGACCATCATCGCCCAGGCCCCCAAGATGGCCCCCCATATCGACGCCATGTGCGCCGTGCTGGCCGCGGATCTGCAATGTGATTTGAACCGGGTGAACGTCAAGGCGACCACCACCGAACAACTCGGATTCACGGGGCGCAAGGAAGGGATCGCCACCGAAGCCGTCGTCTTGCTGGTGAAACAATGATGCTTGAACAACTTGCCTATCTGCACGGGACGCCCACTGCTCGCGGCATCCTCAAGGCCGAGGCCGCCGACTTCGTGGTCAATGAAGATCTCGGGTTTGCACCTTGCGGCGAGGGGGAACACATCTTCGTCCGGGTACGCAAAACCGGCGAGAATACCGCCTGGGTGGCTGGCCTGCTGGCCGATGCGGCCGGGGTTGCCCGCAATGCGGTGACCTGGGCTGGTCTGAAAGATCGCCATGCGGTGACCGAACAGTGGTTCGGCATCCATCTGCCGGGCAAGGGCGAGCCGGATCTCTCGGTCATCGAGAACGACAACATCCGGATCCTTGAGGTGAAGCGCCACAACAAGAAGCTGCGGGTCGGCTATCTCAAGGGCAACCACTTCACCCTGCGTCTCACCGGGCTGGAGCAGGCCGACGGGTTGGAATCCCGTCTGCAGGCGATAGCAACCCAGGGGGTGCCCAACTACTACGGCGAGCAGCGTTTCGGCCGAGGTGGCAACAACCTGGAGGCCGCCAAGGCGATGTTCGCCGGCAAACGGATCAAGGATCGCAACAAGCGATCCCTCTATCTGTCCGCCGCCCGCAGCATGCTGTTCAATGCCATCGTCAGCGCCCGCATCGAGCAGGGACTGGCCCATCAGCTGCTGGCAGGCGACTGCGTGATGCTCAAGGGCAGCCACTCCATCTTCAGCGAAGAGAGCGTGACTCCCGAGCTGGAGGCTCGCCTTGCCTCCGGAGACGTGCAGCTGACCGCTCCCCAGTGGGGCCGTGGCCGTCTGGCGAGCCAGGGCGCTGCTGCCGAGTTAGAGCAAGAAGTGCTGGCTCCTTATGGTGACTGGTGCGAAGGACTGGAGAAAGCCGGGCTGGATCAGGACAGGCGCCCGCTGCTGCTCAAGCCGGAGCAGATGAGCTGGCAACGGGAGGACGAGGTGCTGACCCTGTCGTTCTTCCTGCCTGCCGGCGCCTTTGCCACCAGCGTGGTACGAGAGTTAATGCAGGCCGAAGAGGCCGATCACGGTTTCAGGAACTCAACCGATGCGAATTCTGGTCAGTAATGACGATGGGGTACACGCCGAGGGCATTCGCGCCCTCAGCGAGGCGTTGCGTGCCTGTGGCGAGGTCGTGGTGGTGGCTCCGGATCGCAACCGCAGCGGTGCCAGCCACTCCCTGACGCTGGAAGTACCGCTGCGGGTCACCCGCCTCGATGCGTCCAGTTTTCACGGCATCAAGAGTTATGCGGTCAAGGGGACGCCGACCGACTGCGTTCATCTGGCGGTCAACGAACTGCTGCGCCCTGAGCCCGACATGGTGGTGGCCGGTATCAATCACGGGGCCAACCTGGGGGATGACGTCATCTACTCGGGGACGGTGGCTGCCGCGACGGAAGGGCGTCATCTGGGTTTCCCCTCCATCGCCGTATCGCTGGTGGGAAAGACTCATTTCGCCAGTGCGGCCCACTACGCCGCCCAGCTGGTGCGGGGGCTGATGGTGCATCCGTTGCCTGCGGATCAGATCCTCAACGTGAATGTGCCGGACCTGCCGCTCGAGCAGATCAAGGGGATCAGGGTGACCCGCCTTGGCAATCGCCACCGGGCGGAGTCGGTGATCCGCACCGAGGATCCCCGTGGTCAGCCGGTCTACTGGATTGGTCCCCCCGGCAACCAGCAGGATGCGGGAGAGGGAACGGACTTTGCCGCCATCGAGCAGGGTTATGTCTCCATCACTCCCCTGACCATCGACATGACGGCCTACGGCAGTCTGTCGACCCTGGGCGCGTGGCTGGATCTGCAGGGATGACGTTGTGATAGTACAGCGCCTGTTGAATCAACTGATTGCCCAGGATGTCCGCGATTTCCGCGTATTGGCGGCGATCGCGAAGGTGCCGCGCCAGCTGTTTGTGGACGAGGCCATGGCCCACAAGGCCTGGGACAATACGGCCCTGCCCATCGGCCATGGGCAGACCATCTCCCAGCCTTACATCGTGGCGCGCATGACCGAGCTGCTGATCCAGAACGATCCGGCCCATGTGCTGGAGATCGGGACGGGATCGGGCTACCAGACGGCGGTACTGGCCCACCTGGTGGAGCATGTCTACACCATGGAGCGGATCAAGTCGCTGCAGTTTCAGGCCCGGCGCAGATTGCGCCAGCTTGATCTGCACAATGTGTCGGCCAAGCACGGCAATGGGTGGCTAGGTTGGCCCAACAAGGGCCCTTTCGACGCCATTCTGGTGACGGCGGCGGCCAGTGAGGTCCCCAAGGCCCTGACCGATCAGCTGGCTGATGGTGGTCGTCTGGTGTTGCCGGTGGGTGATGGCCAGCAGACCCTGCAGCTCATCGAGCGATCGGGCTCCCAGCTCACCAGCCGGATCCTGGAGCCGGTACGTTTCGTTCCCCTGATTGACGGAGATGTCGAGTGAAGTTGTTTTCCCGCCTTTATGTTCTGGTGATGCAGTGGGCACGCCACAAGTATGCCCCCTGGTATCTGGCCATCACCGCCTTTATTGAATCCATCTTCTGGCCCATTCCGGTGGATGTGATGCTGGCGCCCATGGCGCTCGGCAAACCTCATCGCGCCTGGCACTATGCCGCGCTGGCCACTCTCTTTTCGGTGCTGGGCGCCCTGTTTGGTTATCTGCTCGGCTATGCCCTGTGGGAGCCAGTGGTGCAGCCGCTGGTGACCTCGGTTGGCTATGAGGACAAGATTGCCCTGGCCGAGCAGTGGTTCGCGCAGTGGGGCATCTGGGTTATTTTTATTGCCAGCTTCACGCCGATCCCCTACAAGGTGTTTACCGTCACGGCTGGCTTGCTCCACATGGCACTGTTGCCTTTCATCCTGACCTCGCTGATCGGTCGTGGCATGCGCTTCTTCCTGGTTGCAGGTCTGATGCGTTGGGGCGGCGAGAAGATGGAGCGCAAGCTGATGCACTATGTGGATGTGCTGGGCTGGCTCTGTATTGGTTTGGCCGTTGCGGCCTATTTCTGGTTTAGTCGTTAAGGATCCACTATGTGTTCGCGTGTTTGGCAAGGTAGCGGTGTCGTCGTGTTGTCATGGCTGCTGCTTGCCTGTTCCTCCAGCAAGACTGCGGCTCCGGTGCACAGCCTGGGCAATGATCAGGTCGCTTCGACCATCCCCGTGCGTCAAGGTATGACCAAGCCCGGCATTGCAGGCAACGGGTACACCGTGGTCAAAGGAGACACTCTCTACTCCATTGCATTTCGTTCTGGCATGGATGTGGCTTCGCTTATCAGCATCAATGGCATCACTCCCCCCTATAACATTTATCCCGGCCAGCAGCTCAGGCTCGATGGCGCTTCCGCCCCCATGGCGGTGGCAACCGTCGGCAGCCCTGTCAGTCGTGGCAGCGTGACGGGGTCTGGCAGTTACGAGGTGCGCCGTGGCGATACCTTGAGCAGCATCGGTCGCCAGTTCGGTCTCTCCAACCAGGCCTTGGCCCAGCGCAACAACCTTCAGGCTCCTTATGCATTGCACGTGGGTCAGGTGCTCAATGTGGGGGGCGCGGGTTCCTCGGGTGGTCAGATGGTGGCAGCAACCACACCGGTTGTGACCAGCACGGGGCCCAAACCCCTGGCCACGGCTCCGGCAGGTACGACCACACCATTTATTGCTCAGAAAACGATTGCTCCTGCCTCGTCAACAGCATACGCTCAGGCGAAAGAACAAAAAACCGTCAGTTCCTCGTCAACACTCTCCTGGCATTGGCCGACCAAAGGGCGGATCGTTGAAGGCTTCTCCGTTGCGGAACAAGGCAACAAGGGCATCGACATTTCCGGCCAGAAGGGCCAACCCATTTACGCTGCGAGCAGCGGCAAAGTGGTCTATGCGGGCAGTGCACTGCGAGGTTATGGCAAGCTGATAATTCTCAAGCACAACGATGACTATCTCTCCGCCTACGCTCACAACGATGAGTTGAGGGTCAAGGAGGGAGACACCGTGAAGGGCGGAGCGGTTATCGCCAATATGGGTAGCACGGATGCGCCGGATGTGCGCTTGCACTTTGAAATCCGGTACAAAGGCAAGTCGATCAACCCGATGGGCTATTTGCCAAAGCGTTAACTCAGAGAGCTGAGTCTTACTCTGGTGTAGGTCAGGGAGAGATATCATGAGCCAAGAACAACTGGTAATGCAGGATGCAGAGTTAGAGTTCGACGAGGAGCTGGAGGTTCAGGAGGAAGAAGAGGTTCAGGAAGTGGCGGCCGAAGCCGAAGAGACCATTTCCGATGAACTGATGGCGCCCGAGCTGAACAAGGTAATGGACGCCACCCAGCTCTATCTGGGGGAGATAGGCTTCTCCCCCTTGCTCACGGCTGAAGAGGAAGTCTACTACGCCCGCCGTGCCCTGCGTGGCGACAAAGCGGCGCGCAAGCGCATGATCGAATCCAACCTGCGCCTGGTGGTCAAGATTGCCCGGCGCTACAACAACCGCGGCCTGGTGCTGCTGGATCTCATCGAAGAGGGCAACCTCGGCCTTATCCGCGCCGTCGAGAAGTTCGACCCCGAGCGAGGCTTCCGTTTCTCCACCTATGCTACCTGGTGGATCCGCCAGACCATAGAGCGGGCCATCATGAACCAGACCCGTACCATTCGTCTGCCCATCCATGTGGTCAAGGAGCTGAACGTCTATCTGCGCACTGCACGCGAGCTTTCCCATCGTCTCGACCATGAGCCGACCGCCGAGGATATCGCCTCTGCACTGGATCGCTCTGTGGACGATGTGAATCGCATGCTCAAGCTCAACGAGAAGATCACCTCGGTGGATACTCCCATTGGTGGCGATCGCGACAAGGCGTTGCTGGATGTGCTTTCCGACGAGCGCGGAATGGGGCCCGAGCTGGAGTCCCAGGAAGATGACATGCGCAGCAGCATAGTGCACTGGCTGGAGGAGCTGAATCCCAAGCAGCGCGAAGTGCTGGCCCGCCGTTTCGGTCTGCTCGGCTATGAACCGGCCACCCTGGAAGACGTGGGCGCCGAGATTGGTTTGACCCGCGAGCGGGTGCGCCAGATCCAGGTGGAAGGGTTGCGCCGTCTGCGGGAAATTCTGCTGGGGCAGGGGCTGTCCATTGAGGCGCTGTTCCGCACCAACTAAACGGGTATGAATACCGTCATCAAGATGAAAAAGGGGCCGCAGGCCCCTTTCTTTTTGTCGTGGATCGTCAGGATCACACCGGATCCAGAGTGTCCAGCGGCCAGCGCGGCACGGCCTTGACGACGAGGGGTTCGAAGACTCCCGCCTTCAGGCGTTGCATGCCGGCATAGGCGATCATGGCGCCGTTGTCGGTGCAGTATTCGGTGCGCGGGTAGAAGACTTCACCTTTGAGGCTCTCCATCAGCTCGGCCAGCTGGGCGCGCAGATGACGGTTGGCACTGACGCCGCCTGCCACGACCAGACGATTGAGACCGGTCTCTTTCAGGGCACGGCGGCACTTGATGGCCAGGGTGTCGACCACAGCATCCTCAAACGCCCGGGCGATGTCGGCACGGGTCTGCTCGTCGTCGCCATTGGCTGCTATGGTATTGGCGGCAAAGGTCTTGAGGCCGGAGAAGCTCATGTCGAGCCCGGGACGGTCGGTCATGGGACGCGGGAAGGTAAAGCGTCCAGTGGTGCCCTTTTCTGCCAGCCGGGAGAGCAGCGGACCACCGGGGTAGTCCAGACCCATCAGCTTGGCGGTCTTGTCGAACGCCTCACCGGCGGCATCGTCGATCGATTCGCCCAGCAGCTGATAGCTGCCGATACCGTCGACCCGGACCAGCATGGAGTGGCCGCCGGAAACCAAGAGCGCCACGAAGGGGAACTCGGGGGCCTTCTCTTCCAGCATGGGGGCCAGCAGGTGGCCTTCCATGTGATGTACGGCGATGGCCGGCTTGTCCCAGGCCATCGCCAACGAGCGGCCTATGGTAGCCCCGACCAGGATGGCACCAACGAGACCTGGCCCCGCGGTATAGGCGATGCCATCGATGTCATCTTTGCCAAGTCCGGCCTCTTTCAAGGCGGCCTGGATCAAGGGGATCGTCTTGCGTACATGGTCCCGGCTGGCGAGCTCGGGAACGACGCCGCCGTAGTCCGCATGCAGCTTGACCTGGCTGTACAACTGGTGGGAAAGGATCCCTTTTTGATCATCGAAGATCGCGATCCCGGTTTCGTCACAGGATGTCTCTATGCCCAATACACGCATTGCTAAAAAATTTCACTGCTAAAATGAGACGGCTATGGTAACCTTCGCGGGTTTTTTAAACCAGAGCGATCTCTGCGGGTTTACTTTCATTCCCTGTCCAGAGTATAATTTCGCACCATTTTAAGACATGCTGATCGATTGAAGGTCAGCTAACAATTTATCACTGAGGTGAAAGGCACATGCCAGTAATCAAAGTCCGTGAAAATGAGCCGTTTGACGTTGCTCTGCGTCGCTTCAAGCGTTCTTGCGAAAAGGCCGGTATCCTGTCCGAAGTTCGTAGCCGTGAGTTCTACGAGAAGCCGACTACCATTCGCAAGCGCGCCAAAGCGTCCGCTGTCAAGCGTCACGCCAAGAAGCTGTCCCGCGAAAACGCACGTCGTATCCGCCTGTACTAATCAAGGGATCATGCCGTGTCTCTGAAGGATCAACTCAAGGATCAGCAAAAGCTCGCCATGCTTGCCAAAGACAAGCCTCGGTTGGGTGCTATCCGCTTGTTGATGGCAGAAATCAAGCAGCGTGAAGTCGATACCCGTGTCGAGCTCAATGATGAAGAGATCCTCGCCGTCGTGACCAAAATGGTCAAACAGCGTCGCGATTCCATCAGCCAGTTTGAAGCTGCCGGTCGCCAGGATCTCGCCGACAAAGAGTCCGCCGAGATCGTTGTGCTGCAGGAGTTCCTGCCACAACAGCTGACCGCAGACGAAATTGCCGCCCTGATCGAGCAAGCCATCACTGAAAGTGGTGCTGCCGTCATGGCTGACATGGGTAAAGTCATGGCTGTCTTGAAGCCAAAAATTCAGGGGCGTGCCGATGTCGGCGCCGTCAGTGCTCAGGTGAAAACCCGCTTGGCGTAACAGGCAACTCTCTTGTTTGGTCGAAGAAGCCGTGCTTCCCATTGGAATGCGCGGCTTTTTTATTTCCTATGCAATGAAACAGGACGGTTATGGCTGGCAGGATCCCGCAATCCTTTATCGATGATCTGCTCGTACGCACGGACATAGTCGAGTTGATCGACTCCCGTGTGCGGTTGAAGAAAGCCGGTAAGAACTACCAGGCTTGCTGCCCTTTTCATAACGAAAAAAGCCCCTCCTTTACCGTCAGCCAGGAGAAGCAGTTCTATCACTGTTTCGGTTGTGGTGCCCACGGCAATGCCATCGGCTTTGTCATGGAGTACGACGGCCTGGAATTCCCCGATGCCATCGAAGAGCTGGCAAGCCTGCACGGTATGCAGGTCCCCCGTGAGCAAACGGCGGGTGGATCAAGCCATAGCCAACCAGCCGTCAGTAAGGATCTGTTCGAGCTGATGAACCAGATTGCGCGCTTCTACGAGAGCAATCTCAAGAACGCGCCTCAGGCGGTGGAGTATCTGAAAGGCCGGGGCCTGACTGGCGAGGTGGTCAAGCGCTTCAACATCGGTTATGCCCCTGGGGACTGGGATCAGGTGCGTCGCCGCTTTGGCGCCAGTCGGGATCACGAACAACTGCTGATTTCGGGCGGTATGCTGATCCCCCGTGACAGCGGCCCGGGCAGCTACGATCGTTTCCGCGATCGCATCATGTTTCCGATCCGGGACAAACGCGGCCGGGTCATCGGCTTCGGTGGCCGAGTGCTGGGGGATGGCACGCCCAAGTACTTGAACTCCCCCGAAACCCCCATCTTCCACAAGGGGCGAGAGCTGTTCGGCCTTTATGAGGTCAAGCAGGCACACAAGGATCCGCGCCGGATCCTGGTGGTGGAAGGCTACATGGATGTGGTGGCGCTCGGCCAGTACGACATCGACTATGCGGTGGCGGCACTGGGGACTGCGACCACCAGCGATCACATCCACACCCTGTTCCGTACCACGGCAGAGGTGGTCTGTTGCTACGACGGCGACAACGCCGGTCGGGAAGCGGCCTGGCGGGCGCTGGATAACGCGCTCTCCCACCTGCAGGACGGCCGTGAACTCAAGTTCGTCTTTTTGCCGGATGGCGAGGATCCCGACTCGCTGGTACGCCAGATCGGCAAGGAGGGGTTCGAAGCGCTGCTCGACAAGGCCCAGTCGTTTGCGGATTTCATGTTCGAACGCCTCGGGCGCGATGCGGCTCTTTCCGGTGAGGCAGGCAAGTTTGAAGTGGCCAACAAGGCCGCCGAGCTGATTCGTCGGGTACCGGAAGGTTTCACTCGCGAGGGGTTGATTACCCGACTTTCCAGCATGATGCGCTGGGGAGAAAACAAGCAGCGGATTGCCGAGCTGTTTGCCCGCAACAGCCAGCCCAAGGTGGAAGTCAACAAACCCAAGGCGACCAAACTGACACCGATCCGCAGGGCTCTGGCCCTGATGGTGCAGTATCCGGCGATCACCGCCGAGCTGCCGGCCATGCCCGAGTTGGCCGGGCTGCGCCTGCAGGGGATCCCTTTCCTGCTGCAACTGCACCAGCAGATCCTGATCCAGCCGGGAGTGACAACGGGTATCCTGCTGGAGCATTGGCGCGGCACAAAAGAGGGAGAAATACTTGCCCAACTGGCGATGCATGACCTGTTTGAAGAGGTAAAGCTCGACCAGGAGCCCGATATTCTGGGAGAATTGCAGGATACCTTTGTCGGTTTCATCAACCTTTTCCTGAAGCAACGGATCGAAGAATTGCAGGCCAAGGTGGCGCAGGAAGGGCTAAGCTCTGAGGAAACTCAGGAGCTGATGATGCTGATCAGAGAGGTGCAGATTGAGAAAAGAAATGAGAGTGGGGCTTGATATTTGAGTGAGCAGTCCCAATATGAATAGCGTTGCCCGAATCGACGGGATTGAAAGCAAACACTTTATAACCACCTGGCCCCGACAACACTGCGGGCAGGGGTTTCTCATGACCGACGCCGCAACCAGACATAGCATGTCTGGCGGTTTTCTATTAGAATTGGCTATTTGCGCAGCAGCGCACTGTACGCGCAACCTAGCAACACCAACCGGATGAGTTCTATGGAGCAAACCCCGCAGTCTCAGCTTAAACTCCTCGTTGCCAAAGGTAAAGAACAGGGCTACCTGACCTATGCCGAGGTGAACGATCACCTCCCGCAAGACATTGTCGATTCAGACCAGATCGAAGACATCATCCAGATGATCAACGATATGGGCATTCAAGTGGTTGAAAACGCTCCGGATGCCGATGACCTTATCATGGCTGAAGGTGGTACCGCCGATGAGGACGCTGCCGAAGCAGCGGCCCAGGCTCTGGCATCTGTTGAATCTGAGATTGGTCGCACGACCGATCCCGTCCGCATGTACATGCGGGAAATGGGTACCGTCGAACTGCTGACCCGCGAAGGCGAGATCGACATCGCCAAGCGGATCGAAGACGGTATCAACCAGGTACAAAGCTCCGTCGCCGAGTACCCTGAAGCCATCACCTATCTGCTCGAACAGTACGACAAGTACGAAGCCGAGCAGCTTCGCCTGTCCGACATCATCTCCGGCTTCATCGATCCGAACGAAGTGGATGACGTGGCACCGACCGCCACTCATATCGGCTCCGAGCTCAGCGAGGACGACCTCGCCGACGAAGACGAAGATGAGGACGAAGACGAAGACGAAGACGGTGACAACTCCGACGATGATGGCGACGGTGGCCCGGATCCGGAAGTCGCTCGCGAGAAATTCGGCGAACTGCGTGCCCAGTACGAGGTGACTCGTCTCTCCATTCAGCAGAATGGCCGTGCCCACGACGACACCCAGAATGCCATCGCCCAGCTGGCCGATGTCTTCCGTCAATTCCGCCTGATGCCCAAGCAGTTCGATCGCCTGGTCAACAACATGCGGGAGATGATGGAGCGTGTCCGCGTGCAGGAACGCATCATCATGAAGCTCTGCGTTGAGCAGGCCAAGATGCCGAAGAAGACCTTCGTCGCGGCCTTCACCAACAACGAGTGCGAAACTGCCTGGTTCGAATACCAGAAGCAGGCCGGCAAGGCGTGGTCTCCCCGCCTGCTCGAGATGGACGAAGAAGTACTGCGTTCCATCGGCAAGCTGCAGCAGATCGAAGAAGAGACCGGTCTGTCCATCGCCCAGATCAAGGACATCAACCGCCGCATGAGCATTGGTGAGGCCAAAGCCCGCCGTGCCAAGAAAGAGATGGTCGAGGCCAACCTGCGTCTGGTTATCTCCATCGCCAAGAAGTACACCAACCGCGGTCTGCAGTTCCTGGATCTGATCCAGGAGGGCAACATCGGTCTGATGAAGGCGGTCGACAAGTTCGAATATCGTCGCGGCTACAAGTTCTCGACCTATGCCACCTGGTGGATCCGTCAGGCCATTACCCGCTCCATCGCGGATCAGGCCCGTACCATCCGTATCCCGGTGCACATGATCGAGACCATCAACAAGCTCAACCGTATCTCCCGCCAGATGCTGCAGGAGATGGGTCGTGAACCGAACCCGGAAGAGCTGGCCATGCGCATGGGCATGCCGGAAGACAAGATCCGCAAGGTACTGAAAATCGCCAAGGAGCCCATCTCCATGGAGACGCCCATCGGTGATGATGAAGACTCCCACTTGGGCGACTTCATCGAAGATACCACCCTGGCTCTGCCAGCGGATGCGGCCACCAGCGAGAGCCTGCGCAACGCGACCCGCGAAGTGCTGGCCGGGCTGACCGCACGGGAAGCCAAGGTACTGCGCATGCGCTTCGGTATCGACATGAACACCGACCACACCCTCGAGGAAGTGGGCAAGCAGTTCGACGTCACACGTGAGCGTATCCGTCAGATCGAAGCCAAGGCCCTGCGCAAACTGCGCCATCCGAGCCGCTCGGAAGTGCTGCGCAGCTTCCTGGACGAGTAGTCCCGGGTTCTGTCAGCCTGACATTGCAACAAAAAGCCCCGCCATGCGGGGCTTTGTTTTATCCGTGCTGGCATGGGCGTGAAGAGGGGTCATGGAACCGCTTGAATATGGATGAAATCTCGCCAAGTGGTTGATCTGACTATGGACGGGGTATCCGCCATCCCCTATAATCCACGCCGCTAACCAGCATCAATGGCCCCTTAGCTCAGTTGGTCAGAGCAGTCGACTCATAATCGATTGGTCGTGGGTTCAAGTCCCCCAGGGGCCACCAAATAAAAGTCCGATAAGGACGAAGAAGTCCAGAGAACCCGCGCGGCGTAAGGCCTTGCGGGTTTTTTGTTGTCCGTGATAGTCCGAGAAAGTCGCCTTCATCCGGTCCCACTGGTACCATGTTTGGTACCACGGGTCTGTGGTACCGGATTTTTGTGGTACCAAAGGGGGAAGCGATGGGCACTGATAGACTGAGCGATTCGAAGGTGAGAGCGGCCAAGCCAAAGGACAAGGATTACACCTTGGCTGATGGTGAAGGTTTGGAGCTGAGGGTGTCGACCTCTGGCACCCGGCGATGGGTGTTCAAATACTACAGGCCGAGCGACAGGAAGCGCACGAACATGGCGTTCGGCTCATACCCAGGCACCTCCCTCGCCGCTGCCAGAGAGCGCAGACGACAGGCCCGCGCCCTGCTCGCTGAGGGCATAGACCCCAAAGCCCACCAGCTCGAGCAAGCCGCCATCGCTCGCCTCAAGCATGAGGCCAGTACCAATACCTTCGAGCGGATGGCCGGTGAGTGGATGGAGTTGAAGCGCCACAAGGTCAAGCCTGAAACGGCTATGCGGGATTGGCGCTCGCTTGAGCTGTATGTGCTTCCCAGGGTGAGAGCGTGAACATTTTGTTAAATTTCACCCAGTTTTTTGAGACCCGCATTGAGTACCGTTTCCAGATATTCACTGCTCATTCCTGCGATTTTTTGCTTCCGTCTTACGCTCGCCTTGCGT
>NZ_PQLN01000266.1:0-688 GCF_002919855.1 Aeromonas sp. ASNIH8
TGCATATTCCGGCCGATCATGAACACCAATTCCGATTCAACGTGAACACCATTTCCGGACCAATGTGAACGCTCATTCCGGTTCAACCTGAACACTTCGCCCCTCCTTTCCGGAAACAGTGTTCAACATCCCGGAATCACTGTTCACATTCACCGGAATCATCCTTAACGCATTGATTTAAAAACCTTTGATACGCTCTCCCTTTTGCCAGGGAAGAGCCTATGTCTGCCAAGAGGATTGCAATGCGTAAAATTCGTGAAGTGCTGCGACTGCGGCTGGAAGCTGACCTCTCTGTTCGCCAAATCAGTATCTGTACCAAGGTCAGTGTCGGCTCCATCCAGAAACTCCTCAAAAGTGCCCAGGCGCTCGGCCTTACCTGGCCCTTACCTACCGAGCTTGATGATGGCCGACTGGCTGCCCTGTTCTATCCGCAGGCCGATACCACCATCTCGGCCCGCCATGTTGTGCCGGATTGGCCCTCTGTCCATCAGGAGCTCAAGCGCAAGGGGGTCTCCAAACAGCTGCTCTGGGAGGAGTACACCCAGCGCTATCCCAATAGCTGTTACAGCTACTCCCAGTTCTGTGACCGTTACAAGTCCTGGTGTCAGTTGCAAAAGCGCTCCATGCGCCAGATCCACAAGGCGGGGGAAAAGCTCTTTATCGACTACTGCGGGCCCACGGTGCCCAT
>NZ_PQLN01000267.1:0-683 GCF_002919855.1 Aeromonas sp. ASNIH8
CGAACAACAAGCGCAACGCCTGCGCCAGTTGGGCGGTTGTGCTCGTTATGTCTGGAATCACGGGCTGGCAGAAACCAAACGCATTCTGGATGCTGGCGAAAAACTGCCTTCTGCCTTTGAGCTGAACAGGATGCTCACCAGTTGGAAGAAAGACCCAGAAATGGCCTTTCTGGCCGAGGCATATACCGACAACCTCCAGCAGAAGCTCAAGGATTTGCATGGCGCGTGGATGCGCTGCTTTGATAAGAAACTCGCCGCCAAGGCACCCGTATTCAAGAAAAAAAGCGACAACCGCGACGCTATCCGGTTCGTCAACTTCGACAAGTATTGCCGCCTTGAAAAGGGTCGCGTGAAGCTGCCTGCCGGGCTGGCGTGGGTCAAGTTCCGTCAGTCCCAGCCAGTTGAAGGGAAAATTAAAAACGCGACCGTCAGCCAAGCAGCCGGGCACTGGTATATCTCCTTTCAGGTCGAGCAGGAGACGTCCGAGCCAATTCACCCCTCCGGCTCAATGGTCGGGCTGGATGCGGGGATCGCCAAGCTCGCAACCCTGTCAGATGGCACGGTGTTTGAGCCCGTCAACAGCTTCAAAACCAATCAGACCAAGCTGGCAAGGCTCCAACGCCAGTTGAGCAAAAAGGTAAAGTTCAGCAGCAACTGGAAGAAACAAAAAGCCAAGATCCAGC
>NZ_PQLN01000268.1:0-683 GCF_002919855.1 Aeromonas sp. ASNIH8
CGAACAACAAGCGCAACGCCTGCGCCAGTTGGGCGGTTGTGCTCGTTATGTCTGGAATCACGGGCTGGCAGAAACCAAACGCATTCTGGATGCTGGCGAAAAACTGCCTTCTGCCTTTGAGCTGAACAGGATGCTCACCAGTTGGAAGAAAGACCCAGAAATGGCCTTTCTGGCCGAGGCATATACCGACAACCTCCAGCAGAAGCTCAAGGATTTGCATGGCGCGTGGATGCGCTGCTTTGATAAGAAACTCGCCGCCAAGGCACCCGTATTCAAGAAAAAAAGCGACAACCGCGACGCTATCCGGTTCGTCAACTTCGACAAGTATTGCCGCCTTGAAAAGGGTCGAGTGAAGCTGCCTGCCGGGCTGGCGTGGGTCAAGTTCCGTCAGTCCCAGCCAGTTGAAGGGAAAATTAAAAACGCGACCGTCAGCCAAGCAGCCGGGCACTGGTATATCTCCTTTCAGGTCGAGCAGGAGACGCTTGAGCCAATTCACCCCTCCGGCTCAATGGTCGGGCTGGATGCGGGGATCGCCAAGCTCGCAACCCTGTCAGACGGCACGGTGTTTGAGCCCGTCAACAGCTTCAAAACCAATCAGACCAAGCTGGCAAGGCTCCAACGCCAGTTGAGCAAAAAGGTAAAGTTCAGCAGCAACTGGAAGAAACAAAAAGCCAAGATCCAGC
>NZ_PQLN01000269.1:0-656 GCF_002919855.1 Aeromonas sp. ASNIH8
ACTATTAATAAGGGGGATTCCGCGGGCATGCCGGTCAGTTTCATCTAAGCTTGAAAGCGTTATCACATTCAGGAGATGGACTACCATGAAACAAACCGTGGCGAACTATATTGCGAAAATGCTGGAACAGGCCGGGGTAAAACGGATCTGGGGTGTTACCGGGGATTCCCTCAACGGTCTGAGCGACAGCCTGAACCGAATGGGCACCATCGAATGGATGCCGACCCGCCATGAGGAGGTCGCCGCGTTCGCCGCCGGGGCCGAAGCCCAACTGACCGGAGAGCTGGCGGTCTGTGCGGGCTCGTGCGGGCCTGGCAACCTGCACCTGATCAACGGTCTGTTTGATTGTCACCGTAATCATGTCCCGGTGCTGGCTATCGCCGCGCACATTCCGTCGAGCGAGATCGGCAGCGGCTATTTTCAGGAGACGCATCCGCAGGAGCTGTTCCGTGAATGCAGCCACTACTGTGAACTGGTCTCCTCCCCTGAGCAGATCCCCCAGGTGCTGGCCCTGGCGATGCGCAACGCCATTCTGAAGCGCGGCGTTTCGGTGATTGTGCTGCCAGGCGACGTGGCGCTGCAGGCTGCGCCGGAAAGTGCCAGCACCCACTGGTATCCTGCGCCCCAGCCGGTGGGGACGCCCGCCCACGCGGAGG
>NZ_PQLN01000270.1:0-638 GCF_002919855.1 Aeromonas sp. ASNIH8
GCTGGATCTTGGCTTTTTGTTTCTTCCAGTTGCTGCTGAACTTTACCTTTTTGCTCAACTGGCGTTGGAGCCTTGCCAGCTTGGTCTGATTGGTTTTGAAGCTGTTGACGGGCTCAAACACCGTGCCGTCTGACAGGGTTGCGAGCTTGGCGATCCCCGCATCTAGCCCGACCATTGAGCCGGAGGGGTGAATTGGCTCAAGCGTCTCCTGCTCGACCTGAAAGGAGATATACCAGTGCCCGGCTGCTTGGCTGACGGTCGCGTTTTTAATTTTCCCTTCAACTGGCTGGGACTGACGGAACTTGACCCACGCCAGCCCGGCAGGCAGCTTCACGCGACCCTTTTCAAGGCGGCAATACTTGTCGAAGTTGACGAACCGGATAGCGTCGCGGTTGTCGCTTTTTTTCTTGAATACGGGTGCCTTGGCGGCGAGTTTCTTATCAAAGCAGCGCATCCACGCGCCATGCAAATCCTTGAGCTTCTGCTGGAGGTTGTCGGTATATGCCTCGGCCAGAAAGGCCATTTCTGGGTCTTTCTTCCAACTGGTGAGCATCCGGTTCAGCTCAAAGGCAGAAGGTAGTTTTTCGCCAGCATCCAGAATGCGCTTTGTCTCTGCCAGCCCGTGATTCCAGACATAA
>NZ_PQLN01000271.1:0-629 GCF_002919855.1 Aeromonas sp. ASNIH8
ATGATTTCCATGACCAAGGCGGACTTGCGCTTGGCCGTCCAACGTTTGATTTCTTCGTCCATCGTGATGCTCATGTCTGTGATCTCCACTCATTATGACCTGAGCAGGATTTCAGTGGGTCATTACATTCCACCGTTGGGTGTTCAGGGCGGGATCGCACTTTGTTAATGAAATTTGAACAGGCATATCGTCTGTGATCTAATCGCGTCTCCATGCAGGAGGCACGCGCTATGACGTTGATTGAACACCTTACCCTTGTCGAAGAAACTCGCTCTGAGATCAATCGTAAACATAACCTGGTTGATGTCATGTTCCTTGTCATCAGTGCCATCATGAGTGGTGCCGAGGGCTGGAATGACATCGAAACCTATGGCGATTCAAAGATCGATTGGCTCCGTCAGCATCGCCCCTTTGCCAACGGCATCCCGCGGCGTCACACGGTTGCCCGCATTCTGCGCTGCATTGTCATCGATACCTTGCTTGAAGCGTTGCTGTGCTGGGTCAATGAACAGCGCACTCATCAGGGCAAACCCATCATTGCCTTTGATGGCAAGGTGTTACGCGGCTCCTTTCGGGGAAATGCCAAGGATGCGCTTCAGTTGGTCACGGCTTACGATACCGAAAATGGG
>NZ_PQLN01000272.1:0-625 GCF_002919855.1 Aeromonas sp. ASNIH8
AGTCAGCCGTACGATGAAGAGCAGAAGTTATCATGATCGTTACTATGTTGGGAGTCACATAGAAGATCAGATCCTGGAAAACGGGAAAGGTTCCGTTCAGGACGCTACTTGTGTATAAGAGTCAGGTTCTATACCACCATATTGGCAGCTACAACATTGGTGAGGTATATGAGGCAGAGGGGACAGCAGGCTTCAGTTTCAGCTCACGACTCGATAGTATTGAAAAATTTTTCCCTTTGTCTTCAAACAAGGCGACTCGAAATTTAGAGATTGGGTATCGGTCACCCTGGCTTGGCGGTAGTTGTGCATTTTCCTCTATTCCATTTAAGCGGTGGTGGGTTGATTCATTTAAAACATTGTGTGCAAATGCTCCTGCCCAGGCTGAACTGGTTGGCTCATTCTTGACGCGAGAGATAGAGGTTCTTGCGGAAAAAGCTAGAAAAAATAACGATAAAAGTGGCTCAGTTTACAAGCGCTTCGTAGAGCGGTTTGAGTACCTATCCGACATTCCGCACCTGATTTAGGAATAAATTTGCCGATAGCGCTCACCCAATACCTCCAAAATGATCTGCTGGTCTCCTGTTAGCTCCGTTACTTGTGGCGGAGCTTCTCCCAGTCGATATTC
>NZ_PQLN01000273.1:0-625 GCF_002919855.1 Aeromonas sp. ASNIH8
AGAAGTTGGAGTGGGCAATGGTGTATTTATCCAAAAACGGCAAAAAGAGTAGGCAGAGAAAATCCAAGCAAAACAACACGTTAGACGGTATTATTAATTCGCTTGCCGCTTAAGGTTCTGTACATGAGGACATGATGAAATCTCCCCTGAACCTACGATACGCGATTACCCTATCCTATCCGTTCAATGTGGCGGTGGCGATGTTTGTTGGATGAGGCACTGGATGCAGAGGTTGAAGAGCCCAATTCGGGTAATACCAACTTTTTCGTGAATCTCTGTGCATAATTCTATCTGGGGTCTTTATGAGACTTGAATTCTCATATATTTACTATGCTATAACCAAGCTAGCTAGCCGAGAGAACATTCAGTGACCATCAATTTTGATTATCGTTGTGGCATCTTAGAGGCAGCCGACACAAAAACTGGCCGAGAATGGTGTTGGTATAAGGGTGATCCCGAGGTTACCAGAACTGAAAATGGCGAGTTATTGAGTTCGATCTGACTCTTATACACAAGTAGCGTCCTGAACGGAACCTTTCCCGTTTTCCAGGATCTGATCTTCTATGTGACTCCCAACATAGTAACGATCATGATAACTTCTGCTCTTCATCGTACGGCTGACTGG
>NZ_PQLN01000028.1:0-46712 GCF_002919855.1 Aeromonas sp. ASNIH8
GTGGGTCAGGCCACTCTTGGCATCGACACCAATGTGGGCCTTCATGCCAAAGTGCCACTGATTGCCTTTCTTGGTCTGATGCATCTGCGGATCGCGTTGCTGCTCTTTGTTCTTGGTCGAGCTGGGTGCCTCAATGATGGTGGCATCGACCAAGGTGCCTTGAGTCATCATGACGCCTGCTTCGGCCAGCCAGCGATTGATGGTCTTGAACAATTGGCGGGCCAGTTGATGCTGCTCCAGCAGGTGGCGGAAGTTCATGATGGTGGTGCGGTCCGGCAAGGCGCTATCCAGGGATAACCGGGCAAACAGACGCATGGAGGCGATTTCGTACAGAGCATCTTCCATCGCGCCATCGCTCAGGTTGTACCAATGCTGCATGCAGTGAATGCGTAGCATGGTTTCCAGCGGATAAGGTCGCCGGCCATTACCAGCCTTGGGGTAAAACGGCTCGATGACTTCCACCATGTTTTGCCATGGCAGAATCTGCTCCATGCGGGACAAGAAAATCTCTTTTCTGGTCTGACGGCGCTTACTGCTGAATTCACTGTCGGCGAAGGTAAGTTGATGACTCATGATGAACCCTGTTCCATGGCTCCAGATGACAAACATGACCTCATATCAGGGACTTGTTCGCACCTTCCCTAAAGAAATCATCTTTGGATATAATTTCAAACAATCATGATGCAGATTTTTCAAGAATGACTTATTAATTAACTCACTAATGAAATCACGTGTCTTGTCGTATTCTGTCTCATTAAGATACTTGAGTAAGCTTGGGAATTCCGTGCTTAATTCTTTATTGTGTTCATATATCGTGAATGGTGACGACATAATCGATGTAGCTGAATACAGTGCTGCAAGCACGTCTTCTTTTTTATGTGTTTTTAATTTTACGTTTGGTATATCTATCACGTTGCAAGCACGTTCAAAACCTTGTATATCATTTCTGATATACTGAGTTATCAATCTTCTAAGATCATTTTCTTTTTTATATAGTGTATTTAGTATATTTAGACGCAGACTTAAATCCTCCAAAGCCTCACGCCCAATCCTTTCCAAAACTTTAAAGAAAGTGGTCTCACCTAATTTGTAGGCGCCAAAATCTACGGGGAAATCAAGATGTAAATCTACAAATGGATATTCACCTTTAAAAGGCCCATCAAAATTAACAATCTCTTCAGCCCCCTCTAAACTTCCGGCACCCGAACCAAGAACAAATGTAATTCGCTCTTCACAATTAGGGCAAGCAAACTGGAATGGCTGAACATCTCTATTTGACATGCCAATTCTACAGTCAATAATTTCACCGCAAATATTACATTTAAACCTCTTGCCGATGTTCATTATAAATTCCCTTACAGAATTATTTTATAATTTCGTACCCATATAAATATTTATACCAGCGTTTCATTGCATCACGTTTGTAGGTTTAATTAGCCAGGCCTAATCAAATACCGGTAAATCCCTTTACCGCCGTCCAATAGTTCACTCCCCCAACCTCTCCGCCAATCCGGAATAACGCTCGGTCTTTTTCCGCACGGCTTGTGCCAGCAGGGCGCGATCGCCGTAGAGATCGAGGCGGGCCTTGGCGCGGGTGATGCCGGTATACACCAGCTCGCGGGTCAGGAGCGGGCTGGGGCTGTCGGGCAGCACCAGCACGGTGTGGGCAAACTCCGACCCCTGGGATTTGTGGATGGTCATGGCGTAGACCGTCTCATGGGGGGGCAACCGGCTGGGCAGCAGGGCCCGCAGGGTGCCGTCCGGCTGCTCGAACCACACCTTGAGCCGCCCGATGTCATCGGGCAGGCAGAGCCCCATGTCGCCGTTGTAGAGGCCGACCCCGTGGTCGTTGCGCACCACCATCACCGGGCGGCCCGCATACCAGTCGCCGTCACGCTGGATCAGCCCTGCCTTGGCGAGGGCCAGTTCGAGCCGCTCGTTCAGCCCCGTCACCCCGAAGGGGCCGTCCCGCAGGGCGCAGAGGATCTGGAAGCCGTTGAACGCCTTGAACACCGCAGCCGGGTCCTCGCCGGCCCGGGCCGCCTTGAGGTAGCTGCCATAACCGGCCACCCCCTCGGCAATCAGGGCGTTGTAAGCCTCCCCCGCCCAGGGGTGCAGGCGGATGTCGCCAAATCCTGCGCCCCAGACCGCCTCCACCGCCGCCCCGTCGCCGCTGTTGCAGGCCCGCGCCAACTGGCCGATGCCCGAATGCTGGTCAAAGCGCCAGCTCTTGGAAAGCAGGCAGAGGCTGTCGCGTACCGGTGCCCCGGCGGGCGTGCCTTGCAGGCGATAGCCGGTCTGGCGGGAGAGCCAATCCGCCTGCGCCGGGCTGATGCCCTGTTCGATAAAGCTGCAGATATCCCCGAGCACGGCCCCCGCCTCCACCGAGGCGAGCTGATCCTTGTCGCCGAGCAGGATGAGGCGGGCATGGCGGGGCAGCGCGTCCAGCAGGCGCGCCATCATGGGCAGGTCCACCATGGAGGCCTCGTCCACCACCAGCAGGTCGAGGTGCAGCGGGTTGCCTCTGTGATGGCGGAACTGGCTGCGCCCGGGGATCACCCCGAGCAGCCGATGCAGGGTACCCGCCTCGGTGGGGATGGCCTCCACCCACTCGGGGGGCAGATCCAGGGCCTGCAGGGCAGCGCCTATGCTCTCGGTCAGACGCGCCGCCGCCTTGCCGGTGGGGGCCACCAGCCGGATCGCCGGGGCCTTGCCCCCTTGCAGGCCGGTCTCCACCAGGATGGCGAGGAGCTTGGCCACCGTGGTGGTCTTGCCGGTGCCGGGGCCGCCGGAGATGACCGCGAAGGGGCGCGCCGCCGCCGTGGCCGCCGCCAGCTTCTGGCCGTTGCAGCAGAGCGCCTCGGGCACCAGGGTATCCAGCCGCTCCAGCTCGCTGGCCGCCTGGGCGCTTTTTAGCAGGGTCTCGACGGCAGGCCACTCCACCTCATGGGGGAAGACCAGATCCAGGTACTTCTCCACAAAGTGGCGGACGGAGAAATCCGGTGCGAGGCGGGCCTTGAGCAGGGCCCCGAACACCAGGCCGTAGTCGCGGGCAAAGAGGCGTGACAGGGCCGGGGCAATCTCCGGCCATTCGGCCCGTTCACTCAAGGCGCTAAGGTGGCGGGCCACCCCCAGCTCAAAGTCGTGGTAGCGGGTGAGGTAGAGGCGATCCCCCCAGAGTCGCAGGGGCCAGCGGGGGATCTCCCCCTCCTCCTGTTCGCTCCCCACCAGGGGGCTGGCCGCAAAGAGGGCGGGCCAGCTTGCAGGATCCGCGAGATCCGCCAGCAGATCCCGGCTCTGATCCAGATCCAGCCCGAAGGGACGCGAGGATCCCTGCCCGTCACCGCCCTGAGCGAGCATCGCCAGCGGCAGGCAGACATGGCCGCGCCCCAGCTCATGGCAGGCGAGCGCGGCCCCCAGCACCAGCTCGGGGCTGCCGCCAAGGTCGGCCACCAGCCTGGCAAATTGCAGGTCAAGCTGGCGGATGCGCCCCGCCAGCGCCAAGGCTTTCAGCCGCTCTATCATGGTTTCGCCCTTCATCTCGCCCCTTATGCCTCTGCCTTGTTCGATTTTTCTAAACGATGATCGTCAGACATCACACCTTTACTAAACAACTCGTCCAGCCCCAGCACCAGTTCCCGACAGGGCCTGGCATGGAAAATGCCCCCCTGGGGCATGCCGCGCAGGAAGAGATAGAAGACCCCGCCAAAATGCCGGTCGAAATCGTAGCCCGGCAGCCGCAAGGCGAGCAGCCGGTGCAGGGCCAGGGAATAGAGCTGGTATTGCAGATCGTAGCGATGCTCGCGCATGGCCCGCTCCAGGGCCGGGCGGCCGTAATCGGCGGGGCTCATGCCAAGGTGGTTCGATTTGTAGTCGAGCAGATACCAGCGCCCCTGCCACTCGAACACCAGGTCGATAAAGCCCTTGAGCATCCCCTGCACGGTGGCAAAGCCGAGCGGCTTGCCGCCCCGCGACAGGGGGTCGTGCTGCTGACAGAGTGCGGTCAGCGCCGGTGCCGTCACCCGCCCCATGGGCAGGAAGAACTCCAGCTCCACCTGTTTGCACTCGGGGGCCAGATCCCGCAGCCGCACCGGATCCCCAAGGCCGGTCTCAAGGGGGGTATCCAGCACCGCCTCCACCTGCTGTTGCAGCACGGGGGCCCAGCCTTCGTCGAACCCCTCCTGGGTCAGCAGGGCGGCGATGTGCTGTGCCAGCGACTCGCCCTTCGCATGCTCGAAGTCGATGGTCTCGAACAGGCTGTGGAGCAGGGTGCCGGGACGCGCCCCCTTGGGGAAGGTGAAGATGGAAGGGGCGGGCGCCTCCTCTTCCTGCACGGTGACGGCAGCCTCGGTGGCCACCTCGTCATCGAAGCCGGGGTTGGCCAGCACCCCCTTGCCATGGCCGTTGCCCTGAGCCGCGAGCCCGGAGTAGGAGCTGATCCACCAGTCCCGCTCAAGCTGCCCCTGGAACGCGCGCACGGTGGGCTCCCCCTGCGTCTCCGCTTCGGCGGGCAGCGGGGCCGGGCGGGTGAGCGAGGGCTCACCGACAGCCACCCCCGGCAGGGCCTGGGCCAGGTCGGTGAGGGCGGTCGCCAGTGTCCCGGCGTCCCCCTCCTCCCCCTTTTGCAGCAGGTAGCCGATGGCGGTGCGGTGCAGGTCGGTCTTCTCCGACTTGCCCGCCCCGGAGCGCACCGGCGCCAGCCCGAGCCAGGTGGCATAGACCCCCCGGGTCAGGGCCACGTAGAGCAGGCGCAGGTCTTCGGCGAGGCGCTCCTTGTCGGCCTCGGCCAGGGACTCTTCGGCGCCGGTGAGATCGAGCACGGTACGATTGCCCGCCTCCCCCGTTTCGTGGAACAGGGGGGTGTCGGCGGCGCGGTGGCTGCAAATGAACGGCAGGAAGACCAGCGGGTACTCCAGCCCCTTGGATTTGTGGATGGTGACGATCTGCACCAATTTCCGCTCGGACTCCAGGCGAAGTATCTGCTCCCCGTCCTGGCCGTTGGGCTGGCTCACCGCCTCCCCGAGCCAGCGCAGCAGGGCGTACTCCCCGTCCAGCTCGCCGCTCGCCTGTTGCAGCAGCTCGCCGAGATGGAGGAAGTTGGTCAGCCGCCGCTCTCCGTAGGGGCTCGCCAGCAAGGAGGCGGCGAGGTTGCGCCCATGCATCAGGGCCCGCAGCATGGCCAGCACCCCGTGGCGATGCCAGACTGCGCGGTATCCCATGAACTCCTGCACCGCGCTCTCCCAGGCCCGCTCGTCCGAGGCCAGCGCGTCCAGGGCCCTGGCATCGAGATCGAACAGGCCGGTGGCGAGCGCCGCCCGCAGGCTTCGCTCATCGCTCGGGTTCTGGCAGGCGTGCAGGATCAGCAGGATCTCCCGCGCCTCCACCTGGGCCAGCACGCTCTCGCGGTTCGACAGATAGACGGAGGCGATGGCAAGGCGCGCCAGCTCCTGCTGCACCAGCTTGCCCTCGGCGCCGGTGCGCACCAGCACGGCGATATCCCCGGCCCTGACCGGCTCGCTGCCGAGCATCGCCTTGCCCTCCCGGGCCAGCGTGAGCAGGCGATGGATCTCCGCCGCCGTGGCGCGGGCCATCCTGCTCTGGTACTCCCCCTTGTTGAAGGTGGGCTGACCGGTGAGCTGCCAGCAGTGCAGCACGGGGGCGGTCTGCCCCTCGATCAGCAGTGCCCGGCTCTTGCCCTGCGCCTCCACCGGCAGGAAGGGGATGTCCGCCTCGTAGATGAAGGGATCCTTCGCCCGCTCGAACAGGCCGTTGACCGCCGCCACCAGGGCGCGGCTTGAGCGCCAGTTGCGCCCGAGGGTGTAGTGGGCGCTCACATTTCGCCGCGCCTGGATGTAGGTAAAGATGTCGGCGCCACGAAAGCCGTAGATGGCCTGCTTGGGGTCGCCGATCATCAGGAGCGCCGTGTCCTGGTGACCGCCGTAAAGGCGATGGAAGATGCGGTACTGCTGGGGGTCGGTATCCTGGAATTCATCGATCATGGCGACCCGGTAGGTGGCGCGGATGCGCTCGCACAGCCGCTCCCCCAGGCCCGAGCCGAGCGCCCCGTCGAGATCCCGCAGCAGATCGTCGAAGGAGAGCTGATGGGCCTGGCGCTTGCTCTCCTGCATCCGGCTGCGCACCACCCTGGCCGCCCGCTGCAAGACGAGATCCCGGATGCCGGGTCGGCTCGCCAGCAGGGCGTCTATCTCGCCAAAGAGCGGCAGGGTGGGCACCGTTCCCCCCTTCTTGAGGTTCTCTTCCAACGCCTGCTGGCCGAAGCGCTCCAGCTCCTTGGGGAGGACGTAGCCGCTGGTCTCGTCCTGCGCCCAGTCGCCAATCTTGGCAAGCCAGCCCTCGTAGTTCTTGCCGGTGTAACGGCTGATCTGCCCCTCGGTCTGGCGGCGGATCTCGTCCGTCTGCGCCAGCCACCCGGCTTTCACTGCCCCGATGCGGGCCATGGCGACGCTGTGCCGCGCCGCCAGGGTCTCGTCCCCCGCCACCGGGCGGATCTCCAGCTCGTCGTTGTCGAGCCAGCACCCCATCTCCCGCAGCAGGGCGGCGGGGCTCGGCCAGAGCCTTCGCACCGCCCGGGCCAGGGGCTGATCCACCGGATAGAACTCGGCGCGCCAGTAGTCACTCACCGCCTGCAGCCGGAGCCGGCTGTCGTCGGTCAAAAATTCGGTTTCAAAGAGGGCGCCCGACTCGAAGGCGTTCTGCCTGAGCATCCGCTGGCAGAAGCCGTGGATGGTGAAGACCGCCGCCTCGTCCATCTGCCGCTCGGCGGCCAGCAGGCGACGGGCCGCCAGGTCGTGATCCTCCACCTCCGCCAGCAGTTGGGCCAGCAGGGTGTCCGTGCTGTGGCCGCGCATGAAGGCGAGACGCGCCTCGTGGATGCGGGCGCGGATCCGCCCCCTCAGTTCGGCGGTGGCCGCCTCGGTAAAGGTCACCACCAGGATCTCGGTCACCGACAGGGGCCGCTCGTGGGCACAGGGCTGACCGGCGTCTCCCCCCTCCTCGCCTGCTTGTTCGATAACCGGGCCGTGGCCCAGCAAGAGGCGCAGATAGAGGCCCGCGATGGTATAGGTCTTGCCGGTCCCGGCGGAGGCCTCGATCAGCCGCTCGCCATAGAGGGGAAAACGCAGGGGATTGAGCGGGTTAGCCATTATTGCAACTCCTCCAGCGCCTGATGGAGCGGGGTCAGGTGTTCACGGGCCAACCCCTGCAACTGGGCCAGCACCTCGTCATCGAGTTCCGGGAAGCAGCGGGCGACATAGACGTCCTGCCCCTCTCCCGTCACCATGTAGCCGCCGTTGAAGCGGGCAAGTGCCGCCTTGTCGGCCTCCTCCGGCTTTGCCGGATCCTTCTCGATCGCCTTGAGCCACTCCCAGGCGGTGCTCGGGAAGAAGGGCAGCGGCCGCTTCATCCCCTGGGTCCAGAGGGCCACCAGGGCCGCCAACCTGGGCCGCGCCTCGTCCGCCGCAAGCCTTGGCAGCCGCAGACTCTGTTTGGCATCGAACAACAGGGTGTCGCCGGGGGCGCTGCTCAATGAGAGGCAAAGGTGCTGGATCCAGGCCAGCAGCAGATCCTTGCCGTTGAAGCTGCCGGGTTTGACCACCAGCGCTCGTCCCTTCTGGGTGTCTATCCAGCCCTGAAGCTGCCCCTGGGCCAGGGCGATGTCGATCTCCACCGCCTGTTTGTCCCCCGTCCAGGGACGCAGCCGCGCCGCCAGCTTGCCCATCTCGCCGTCGATCTCCTCCAGCAGCAGGCTGCCGAACCACCCTTGCGGTAACAGGCCGGAGAGTTGCAGCCGGTGGCGACGGGCCTCGCTCTCCCCTTCGGTCAGATGGGCATCCAGCAGCAGCGCCTTGAGCTGATAGTGCTGCAGGCCGTCCAGCTCGAAGGGCTCGCTGTCTTCGATGGTCGCCTCCTCCAGCTCGAACCACACCTTGAGGCGGCGGTTGAGGAAGTACCTGGCTGGCTGGCGATAGAAGCGCAGCAGCTCCGCCAGCTCCAGCCCCTGCTCCCTGCCCCACTCAGCAGGCAGGGGCAGATCGCCGCTCTGGAAGTTGGCGGCCCCCCGCTCGGGGCTCAGGGCCGGCAGCCAGTCGGCGGCATAGGTGAAGAGACCGGAGCCGGGTTCGGGGTAAAAGTAGGCCGGGCTGTAGGGGGTGAGGGGGTGCGCCACGATCAGGTGTTCGAGCAGCCGCCGGCCCGAGGTGTCGTCGTCGAGATCTTCATCCCCCGCCAGCACGAAGCCCTGGCGCACGTAGTCGATGAGCTCCGCCAGCAGCACGGAGGGTACCTTCTCGCTGTTGTCCTGGGCGCTGAACCCCTGATAGCTGATGTAGAGCCCCTGCTGGGCACTGAGGAGCGCCTCGAGGAAGAGGTAGCGGTCGTCATCCCGGCGGGATCGGTCCCCTCGCCGCGAGGCCACCGCCATCAGATCGAAGCCCATGGGGGGCAGGGTGCGCGGGTAGACGCCGTCGTTCATGCCGAGCAGGCAGACCTGGCGGAAGGGAATGGAGCGCATCGGCATCAGGGTGCAGAAGTTGACCTGACCGGCGAGGAAGCGCTGGCTGGAGCGGGACTCCCCCAGCACGCTGCCGAGGTAGTCCTGCAACAGGTCGGCACTGATGGCCTGCTCGAAGCGGGCCTCGCCGAGCTGGGCCTGCCAGTCGGTGAGCTGGCTGCGAATGAGCTGGAGCTGGCGCTCTTCATCCTCGTCGGCGAGATAGAAGCGCTCCAGCAGCGCCAGCAGGCAGGCGTGCCATTCGGCCAGCGGCTGCGCCTGTTGCAGCCGGGGCAGAAACTCCGCCAGGGAGTCGACGAACCAGGCGAGCTTGCCGAGGATCAGCCCCTGCTGCCCCTCGATGTCCGCATAGGGCAGGATCCCCGCCACCGGCTCCCCGTCCCCCATGGCAAAGCCCAGCAGCATGCGCCTCAGGCCGAACAGCCAGCTGTTGCCGGACAGACGCGGCAGCGCGAAGCGCTCGGGATAGTCGTCATCCAGTCCCCAGCGGATGCCGGTCTCCTGCACCCAGCGTCGCAGCACGTTGAACTCGTCGTCGTCCAGCTCGAAGCGGCGCAGCACGGCGGGCACCTCCAGGATGGCGAGCAGCTCCCCCGCTCCGAAGCGGGCGTTCGGCAGCCTGAGCAGGGCGAGGAAACTTTGCAGCAGCGGGCTCTCCTGGCTCGCCGCCCGATCGGAGATCGCAAAGGGGATCTGGCCGCGGGCCCCGCCCCGCCCCTTGCCGCCCTCCTTGCCAAAGACGGCCTGGATGTAGGGGCCGTAGCTGTTGACGTCCGGCATCATCACCACCACGTCTTTGGGGGTGAGGGTGGGATCCTGCTCGAACAGGGCCAGCAGCCGGTCATGCAGCACCTCGAGCTCCCGCATGGGGCCGTGGCAGGCGTGGATCTGCAAAGTGCCGTCATCCCGGCTGACAGGGCTCTTGTGGTGGCTGGCATCGAGATTGAACTCGCCGGCCCCCCGTTCCGCCAGCTCCAGCACGTCTTTCTGGATGGCCCGCAGCAAGGTGGCCTTGCCCTCATCGTCGCGATCCTCGATGTCGACGAAGGCCTCGATCTGCGGCACCTCCAGCTCCATCAGCTGGTGCAGGTAGTCGCGCCCCAGCTTGCCCATGGAGGCGAGCAAGGGGTTGGCGGGGCCCTGCAGGGTCTCGAGATCCGTGCCGGGCTTGAGCTTGTTTTCGAGGCGCGCCAGGGTCTTGCGATCGAGCAGATCCCCCCAGTAGTAGCGGCAGGGGTTGGTCACAAACAGGTGTACCTCCACCTCGGGGCGGCTGCCGAGGGCCAGCAGGGCCTCCACATAGCGGGGCGGCAGGGCCGAGATGCCGAACACGAAGACCCGTTGCGGCAGCCTGCCCGGCAGATCCCGGGTGCGCTCCAGCTCGTGGATGAAGGCCTCGTAGAGGTTGGCGCGGTGGTAGCCGCTGGGGCTGAGGGCCAGGGTGCGGGCCACCAGCTCGCGCCAGAGCTCGGGCTGCCAATCCTGACCGCTCACCCCGGCCAGCTCCTGGCTCAATCCTTCCCCCTCTTCCCAGCGGGCGATCCAGTCCGGCCGGTAGACCAGATACTGGTCGAACAGATCCGCTACCTTCTGGCAGAGCTGCCAGAGCCGCACCTGCTCCGGCACCGCCCCGTCACTGCCCCCCAGATAGGCCGCGAGGGGCGCAAAGGCGGGTCTGCCGAGCAGAGTGGGCAGAATGGTCATCAGCTGCCAGCTCATGGCCCCCTTGTTGTAGGGGCTCTGGCGGGGCACGTCCGCCAGCACCCGGGTGAACATCTCCCAGATGAAACTCGCGGGCAGGGGAAAGTCGATGTTGGCGGCGATGCCGAACGCCTTGGCCAGCTCCAGCTTGAGCCACTGGGCCATGCCGGGACTCTGCACCAGGATCTGCTCCCGATCGAAGGGGTGGGAGAGCGGAGCCTGCCGGATGCGGTTCACCAGCAGCTCCTTGAGCAGATCCAGCTGATTGGAGTGGTAGAGGGTAAACATGGACGACTCCCGCCAATTTCATGAAGAGGGGGTGCGCGGGGGGACACTCTCTGGCATTCCCGTCACGGCACGCGAATCGGGATTGTCGGGGATCGGGGGATAAGATGCAAAAGGCACTTGTGGCGTCCGGACTGCGCGCCGTCACACCGATGACATCCCCGGGAAGCGGGCACAAAAAAGCCGGTGCAGGGCACCGGCCAAAAGGCGTTGGAAAACTTGAAACGTCAGGGTATTACCAGTGCTTGCCGAGGCGGGCATCCAGGCTGAAAGCCCCTGCACCGGCCGCCGCCAGGGCCAGGAAACCACCGGCCACGGAGACGTTCTTCATGAACATCAGCATCTGCATCTGCTCGGCAGGCTGATAGTGGAAGATGAAGGCGGCCATCAGGGTGAAACCGGCCAGCAGCACGGAGAGGCTGCGGGTAAACAGGCCCAGCATGATGGCAAGACCGCCACCCAGCTCCAGCAGGATCACCAGGGGCAGCATGAACCCGGGCACGCCCATGGCTTCCATGTAACCCTGGGTACCGGCGTAACCGCCGATCTTGCCCCAGCCAGCCATCACGAACATCAGCGCCAGCAGTACACGACCCACCAGCAGTGCCACATCTTTCATCTTGTCCATCGTCATATTCCTTTGCTTACCATCATGGTATTTACAGTGTAAAAGCTAATTGTTAACTCATTCATTTCGCCAAGATTTTTCTATCAAGGCAGGTCAAACAGCAGGGCTTCACTCCCCCTGGAGGCGGTGAGCACCCAGCTCGACTCGTCGCGGCTGAGCAGCCCGTCGCCGGGTCGGGCAGCCAGACCGTTGCCGGTCAGCTCCCCTGAAATCATGTGCAGGTAACCATGACGCCCTTGCAGTGCCCACTCCAGGGTCTCCCCTTCTGCGAGCTGCAGACGCCACACTCTGGCCTGCTGGCGGATCCTGAAGGATCCCGCCTCGCCGTCCGGTGACGCCACCAGCGTCATCCCGGGCTTGTTTTCAATCTTCTTCTGCTGATAACCCGGGGTCGTGCCGTGTTCATTCGGCTCGATCCAGATTTGCAGCAGGGAGAGCGGCTCGGTCTGCGAGGGGTTGTACTCGCTGTGCCGGATGCCGGACCCTGCGCTCATCAGCTGGAAATCCCCCGCCGGGATCTGCTCGGCGTGGCCGAGGCTGTCCTTGTGCTCTATGGTGCCTTGCAGCACGCAGGTGAGGATCTCCATGTTGGCGTGAGGGTGGGTCGCGAAACCGCCACCCGGCGCCACCCGATCCTGATTGATGACCCGCAGGGCAGAGTGTCCCATCCATTCCGGGTCATAGTAGTGACCGAAGGAGAAGCTGTGACGGGCATCCAGCCAGCCAAAGTTGGCCTTGCCCCGTGCTTCTGCGGCTCTCAATTTCATCATGGTGTGCTCCTCACTGACCAAGTTGGTTCATTAACGCTGGCGACCGTCACCCAGACCGAAGGGGATGCGGTAGCTGCTGCTTTCGTTGCCCAGGCTCACCGTCAGCTTGCCCTGGGTGCGGCTCGGGATGGCGACCAGCTGGGTGCCGATCAGGTTGGCGTGGACGGAAGCCAGCAGATCACCGGACTCGTCGCGCACCTCCAGCATGGGGTTGGCCTTGCCGTCCATCGCGGCGGCGGCGCTCCAGGTGACGAACAGCACGCCCGGGGCGGCATTGAAGTCAGCGGGAACGGAAGCCTGGGCGGCACCTGCGGTCATCAGGCCTGCAACGGCCAGCATCTTGATTGCGTTTTTCATGTTCATTCACTCTCTTGGGTTTTATGTCATTGCCAAGGCCCCTTGGGCCAGAATCAATGCATCCATGCAAGAGATCATTCAAATACTATGTTGTTCTTTTGCTGACATCAGACATCGTGTTTGGGGATGTCTCAGCCCGGAACTACCTTTTATTTGGCTGCCAGGCGTTCCTGCCTAAGCGTTGATTGAATATTAAAGTGACTTCCCCTAAGTTGTTAGCGAGATAATCTGGTAAACACATTCAAAAAAATTGAAGGTTGGATATGGCCAAGGAATCGAACAAGGAGCGGGCGCTGACCCTGGAGGCGATCCGGGTGCTGGACGCCATCGACCGTCGTGGCAGCTTCGCGGCGGCGGCCGACGAGCTGGGCAAGGTGCCTTCGGCGCTGAGCTACACGGTACAAAAGCTGGAAGACGAGCTGGACGCCATGCTGTTCGACCGCAGCGGCCACAGGACCAAGTTCACCCCGGCGGGCCGCATGCTACTGGAGCGGGGCCGGGTGCTGCTGGAGGCGGCCGAGCACCTGGTGGGGGAGACCCGGGCCCTCTCCCGTGGCTGGGAGACCGACATCACCATCGCCGTCGATGCCTTGATGCCGGTACAGGCTCTCTACCCCCTGGTGGATCGGCTGGCCGAACAGACCGATACCCGGCTGAGGTTTCGCGCCGAGGTGCTGGCGGGCAGTTGGGAGTGCCTGGAGGATGGCCGCGCCGACCTGCTCATCTCCTCCCTCAATGCCGATATCGCCATGACCGGCATCAAGCACCAGGTGCTCAGGGAGGAGGTGATGCTCTACGTCGCCCATCCCGATCACCCCCTGCATCAGGAACCCGAGCCCCTGGCGGACGAGACCCTGCGCCGCTATCGCGCCATCGCGGTGGCCGACACGGCGCTGCGCAAGCCGGTGCTCACCTACCGCCTGCTCGACAAGCAGCCGCGCCTGACCGTCAGCACCATGGGGGAGAAACGGGACGCCCTGCTGGCGGGGCTCGGCATCGGCACCATGCCGCAACGCTGGATTGAAGAGGACATCAAGGCGGGCAGACTCAAGGTGATCAGTCCCGAATATCGCCACCAGATCCAGGTCGTGCTGGCTTGGCGGCGAGACACCATGGGCAAGGCCAAGAGCTGGCTGGTGCGGGAGATCCCCAAGCTGTTTGCCGGTCAGGGGGAATAAAGGACTGCCTTCGGGGGTCGGTGGCGCAGGAAGTACCAAAACTGCGCCCCATTCTTGACGACGGGCTCAGATTCGGAGAAAAGAAAAAAAGCGGACCTCTTGCGAGTTCCGCTCAATGCCAGGAAAGAATAAAACCTTGCGGTTAAAAAAACCCTTAAATTGGAAGCAAACAATCGTTTTCTCAACCAGGAAGGTATTGAATCCGATTCGTGTTGAATTATGTGCGATGTAATATGCATCACCAGCAAAATGTTGAAAGGTTGAAGGATATGCACCACCGAGTGTCATTTTCTGCCACCTTGCACCACAACTGGTCAGGCCATTTCCGCCATTATCACCGGGTTACCCTCCTCTGGTTTTTCTAGGTGTCAAAATTTGAGCCCAATACAGACAAACCACTCAATTTCTGACACGACTAAAAATGCAGATAAAGGAATAGTTGCATGACCTACAGCCAGACACTGGCCAATCACATCCTCGACACCCTGAAGAAAACCCTGACCGACAAGGGGATCCGCTATCAAACCCTGGCAGAAGCCATGGGAGTTTCCATCGCCACCGTGAAGCGCATGATGAACAAGCCCTCCCTGCCGTTCGACACCCTGCTGGAGATCTGCCATCTGGTGGGACTCTCCTTCGAAGAGCTGCTGGACCGGACCCAGGATGCCCAGAGCCGCCGGGCCGTCTTTACCCAGGAGCAGGATGAGGCGTTTCACAAGGAGCCGGGGCTCTATGCCTTTCTCGCCAACATCTTCTGGCGCGACAAGACCCTCATCGATCTCAAGCGGGAGTACGGCCTGACCGATGCCTCCTGCTACCTCTATCTACGCAAGCTGGAGAAACTCGGCATCCTGCAGCTTGGCATCGACAACAGCTACCACTTCCTCATCAGCGAGCGCATCAGCTTCGAGCAGCACAGCCGCTTCGCCCGCCAGCAGGCGCGCCAGGCCATGTCGGTGCTGGGGGACTATCTGGTGGAGAACATGCACAGGCCCAACAACTACATGGCCCTGTGCCAGCTCCATCTGGGAGAGAGCGAGGCCATGGCGCTGATCGATCGCATGAAGGAGTACTGGCATCAGGAGCTCAAGCTCAACCGCCCCGCCATCGGCCAGCGGGAGGGCAGCAAGACCTACACCATGTCGCTGCAACTGGCCGACTGCGGCTACCAGAGCTTCGACGATCTGATCCCCAACATCGACAACTGATCCCGGTGGATCCTGCGGGATCCGCCATGTCAGCGCCAGAACGCCGCTACTCTGCCAGTTGCACCTGCCGCGCGCCGGTGGCGAGCGGTTGCAGTGCCCGGGTATCCAGGCAGATGCGGATGGCGTCCGGTCGCCAGTGCTCGATGTCGCAATCCACCAGCTTCCCCTCCTCGTCATGATTGACCCGCACCAAGCGCAGCACGGCGCTCCCCTGGGCCAGGTTGAGGGCGCGGGCTATCTCTCCCCGGGCCGCCGAGGGGGTGATCTCGAGGCTCGCCCAGCCCTGGCCTATGCCATAGCGCTGCCGGTAAAGCTCGGTGAGGGAGCTGGCCAGGGGAGCGCTGGCGATGCCGGGGAAGCGGCTCGCCAGCAGGTGATGGCTGACGTGGAGCACGGGGCGGCCATCGATCAGCCGCTGGCGGCGGATCTCGTAGAGCGGCGTAAAGGGTTCCAGACCCATCCAGCGGCACAACTCGCTGCTGGCAAGCTGGTTGCCATGGGCCAGCACCCGGGTCTCGGCGGTGCGCTGCTGCTCGCCAATCCACTGGTGAAAGTGGGTGTGGATGGCGGGATCGTAGGTGAGGCGAGGCGGCGCCACGAACCAGCCGCGCCGCTCGGCCCGGTAGATGAGGCCGTCCGCCTCGAGGCTGGAGAGCGCCTCCTTGATGGTGATGCGGGTGGTGGCGAATCGCTCGCTCAGGGCCCGTTCGGCGGGCAGCTGCTGCCCCGCCGCCAGGTGTCCGCTGCCGATATAGCGGCGCAGGGTCCGGCAAATCTGTTCGCACTTGGAGGGTGTGCGGCCATCGGCCATCCCCTGTTCACTCAATCGCTCTGTCACTGTCACGTCCCTGTCGGTCATTCGGGTTTGCACACCACTGGAGTAGACCAGAGGTTGTCGACCCCGAGTTGTAACCGCCCCTGATGACAGCGCCATGACAGGGCGATTGTCACGAAACTGCCATCAAAGCGCCCCGCCACCGTCATATTTCCCCTCTAGCATCCCTCTCGAACCTTAACTGACCTAGTCCAGAGGGATGGGATGATGAAAAGCGTGATCGCAAGTGCACTGGCCCTGGTGGCCATCAGTCAACCGCTGTTTGCCGCCGAGAACATCGCGGATCTCGAAAAAGCCGCCCGCGGTGAGGGCCAGCTCCAGAGCGTCGGCATGCCGGACAGCTGGGCCAACTGGAAGGATACCTGGCAGCAGCTCGGCAGCATCTACGGCATCAAGCATCAGGATACCGACATGAGCTCCGCCCAGGAGATCGCCAAGTTCGCCGCCGAGAAGGCCAATGCCACCGCCGACATCGGCGACGTGGGCGGCGCCTTCGGCCCGGTGGCGGTCAAGCAGGGGGTCACCCAGCCCTACAAGCCCTCCACCTGGGCCGACATTCCCAACTGGGCCAAGGATGCGGATGGCCACTGGATGCTGGCCTATACCGGCACCATCGCCTTCCTGATCAACAAGGATCTGGTCAAGGCCGCCCCCACCAGCTGGCAATCCCTGCTGGGTGGCGACTACAAGGTGACCCTGGGTGACGTGGGCGTCGCCTCCCAGGCCAACAACGGCGTGCTGGCGGCGGCCTATGCCACCGGCGGCAGCGAGAAGAATCTGAAACCCGCCCTGGATCTGTTCGGCAAGCTGGCCAAGCAGGGCCGTCTGTCGCTGAACGACCCGACCATCGCCAACATCGAGAAAGGCGAAGTGGAAGTGGGGGTGCTGTGGGACTTCAACGCCCTCAACTACCGCGACCAGATCGACCCCAAGAAGTTTGATGTGGTGATCCCGAGCGACGGCTCCGTCATCGCCGGCTACACCACCATCATCAACAAGTGGGCCAAGAACCCCAACGCCGCCAAGTTGGCGCGGGAATACATCCTCTCCGATGCAGGTCAAATCAACCTGGCCCGTGGCTACGCCCGCCCCATTCGCAGCAACGTGACCCTGCCGGATGACGTCAAGGCCAAGCTGCTGCCGGCCGAGCAGTATGCCAACGCCAAGCCGGTGCAGGATCACGCCGCCTGGGAGCAGAGCTCCAAGGCCCTGCCGCGCCAGTGGCAGGAAACCGTCATGATCAACATGCAGTAAGGAGTGGCCAGTGCAACACAAGGTGATAGTGGTACTTGTGGATGGCCTGGCAGCAGAGGTAGCCCATTGCATGGGCTACCTCTGTGGCATGGTGGAGGCAGAACGCGGCCTGCATACGACCCTGAGTGCCGCCCTGCCCTCCCTCTCCCGCCCTCTCTACGAGTGCATCCTGACCGGCGTGCCGCCGGTGGCGAGCGGCATCACCCATAACGGGGTGACGCGCCTGAGCCAACACGACGCCATCTTCCATCTGGCCCGGGCCGCGGGCAAACGCACCGCAGCGGCGGCCTACCACTGGGTGAGCGAGCTCTACAACCAGAGCCCCTGGCTGGCGGCCCGCGATCGCTTTACTCACGATGAGCAACTGCCCATCCAGCACGGCTGCTTCTACTGGGATGACGGCTACCCCGACAGCCATCTGCTGATGGACGGCGAGTGGCTGCGCAGCCAGTACGACCCCGATTTTCTGCTGATCCACCCCATGGGGGTGGACGATGCGGGCCACCAGTTTGGCCTCGATTCCCGCCAGTACCGCAATCAGGCTCGCCGCATGGACAGCCTGCTGGCCGAGCTGCTGCCCCAGTGGCTGGCAGAGGGGTATCAGGTGATGATCACCTCGGATCACGGCATGAACAACGATCTCAGCCATGGCGGCACCCTGGCCGAGGAGCGCACCGTGCCACTCTGGCTCTTTGGCGATGCCTTCGTCGAGCGCTGGCCGGATGGGGTGGCGATCGCCCAGACCCAGCTCTGCGCCCTGATGGCGGATCTGCTGGGAGTTCCCCACGACAAGCCGGCAGCCCCCCCGCTGCTCAAGGCGGCCTTTATGCGCGAGGTGCACTGATGATGCCTGCCACCACCGAGATCCTCGCGGATCAACAGGTGAAGCCACGCCGGGTGCGCCGCCACTGGCTGCCGGCCCTGGTGCTGCTGCCCTTTGTCCTCTTGATGATCCTGTTTCAGCTCGCCCCCATGGTGTGGGTACTGGTGGGCAGCGTCCAGACAACCGATGGCTGGGGTCTCGACCATTACCGGGAGATTTTGGGCTCCCCCTTCTATCTGCAATCCTTCGGCAACTCCTTGCGCATCGCCGGCATCGCCAGCCTGGCGGGGCTCGCCATCGGCACCCTCGGGGCCGCGGCCCTGCGCCACAGCGGCGAGCGGGTCAAGCGGGTGCTGCTGGCCTTCGTCACCATGACCGGCAACTTCAGCGGCGTGCCGCTGGCGTTCGCCTTCATCATCATTCTCGGCATCAATGGCGCCGTTACCCTGTTGCTCAAATCCTGGGGCCTCATCGACGACTTCAACCTCTATTCGGGCAGCGGCCTTATCCTGATTTACACCTACTTCCAGATCCCCCTCGCCCTGCTGCTGCTCTACCCGGCGTTCGACGCCCTGCAGGATGAGTGGCCCCAGGCCGCCGCCCTGCTGGGTGCGAGCAGGGGGCAGTATGTGTGGCACGTGGCGCTGCCGGTGCTGACGCCCGCCCTGCTCGGCACCCTGATCATCCTGTTTGCCAACGCAGTGGGGGCCTATGCCTCTGCCTACGCTCTCACCACCGGCAACTTCAACCTGGTGACCATCCGGGTGGCCAGTCTGGTCTCCGGCGACATCTTCCTCGAGCCGAATCTCGCGGCGGCGCTGGCGGTGATCCTGATGGTACTGCTGGGGGTGGTGACAGCCGCCAACCAGTGGCTGCTGAAAAAGAGCTATGTGAACAAGGGGCAATCCCATGCATGATTTGACGCCGCGCTGGCCCAGATGGGTGCTGGGGGCGCTGGTCGCCACCCTGCTGCTGCCGCTGCTGGCAACCTTTCTCTACTCCATCTCCACCCTCTGGGGGGCGACCCTGCTGCCGGATGGCTTCACCCTCGACTGGTATCTCAAGCTCTGGGGCGACCCGCGCTTTCTGGCGGCCTTTGGCCGCAGCCTCCTGGTCTGCTTCGCCACCCTGTTGCTGGGCACCCTGGTGCTGGTGCCCACCGTGCTGGTGGTGGCCTACTACTTCCCCAGGCTGGATCCCTGGATGAACCTCTTGATCCTGCTCCCCTTCGCGGTGCCGCCCGTGGTCTCTTCGGTGGGGCTGCTGCAGATCTACGCCGACGACGTGCTGCCCATCATCGGCACGCCCTGGATCCTGATCGGGACCTGGTTCACCGTGGTGCTCCCCTTCATGTACCGGGCGCTGGCCAACAGCCTGCAGGGTGTACCGCTGAAAGATCTGATGGATGCCGCCCACCTGCTGGGGGCGAGCAGCGCCCGCGCCTTCCTGCTGGTGGTGATCCCCTGCCTGCGCAAGGGGCTGCTGGCGGCGCTGTTTCTCTCCCTCTCCTTCCTGCTCGGCGAGTTCGTGTTTGCCAACATGCTGGTGGGCACCCGTTACGAGACCCTGCAGGTCTACCTCTACAACATGCGTGCCACCTCGGGCCACTTCACCAGCGCGTTGGTGATGAGCTACTTCCTGCTGACCCTGCTGCTCACCTGGGCAGCCAACAGATTTCATCGGTGAATCAACATGTTCCATCTAGAAGTGAATCAACTGCACAAATCCTACGGCGACACCAAGGTGTTCGAGGGAATTGAATTCGGCATTCGCAAGGGGGAGCTGGTGACCCTGCTCGGCCCCTCCGGCTGCGGCAAATCCACCCTGCTGCGGGCGCTGGCCGGGCTCACCCCGGTGGATGGCGGTCAGGTGCGGGTGGCCGGTGAGGACATCACCTGGCAGGCACCCCAGAAGCGGGGCATCGGCATGGTGTTCCAGAGCTATGCGCTGTTTCCCAACATGACGGTGTGGGACAACGTCGCCTTCGGCCTCAAGATGAAGCCCCAGCCGGGGCGGGATCTCGCCGCCAGCGTGCAAGAGGCGCTGGCCCTGGTGGAGCTGACCGGCTTCGAGCGCCGCTATCCAGCCGAGCTCTCCGGCGGCCAGCGCCAGCGAGTGGCGCTGGCCCGGGCGCTGGTGGTGCAGCCGCGGATCCTCTTGCTGGATGAGCCGCTCTCGGCGCTGGATGCCCGCATCCGCCGCAGCCTGCGCCAGCAGATCCGCGAGATCCAGCAGCGCCTCGAGCTCACCACCATCTTCGTGACCCACGATCAGGAGGAGGCGCTGACCCTGTCGGATCGGATCTTCCTGATGAACAAGGGCTCCATCGTCCAGAGCGGCACGCCGGAGCAGATCTACACCCGCCCCGCCAGCGAGTTCGTGGCGGGCTTTATCGGCAACTACAACCTGCTGGGTGGCGAGCAGGCCAAATCCCTGTTCGGCCCGCGCTTTCGCGGCAAGCTGGCGCTGCGGCCGGAGTCCATCACCCTGCTGCCCGCCGGGGCGGTCAGCCACGAGCCCAGCCTGCCCGGCATCGTTCGCCAGCAACAGCTGCTCGGCAACGTCATCCGCTATCAGGTGGAGTGCGAGGCGGGGCTGTTGACGGTGGATTGCCTCAACCGCCGTGCCGGCGATCTGCTGCCGGTAGGCAGCACCGTGACCCTGGTGGTGGCCCGGGATCAACTCTGTGAGGTAGCATAACGCCATGAATCCCATTCATTTTTCAGCCAGTACCCCGATGCTGGCAGCCAACCCGAGGAGCAGCCATGGCCCTGGCACTGTTTGATCTGGACGAGACCCTTATTGCCGGGGATTCCGCCAGCCTCTGGCTGGAGTACATGGTGGCCCAGGAGCTGGCCCCGGCGGGCATGGTGGCCGAGGAGCAGGCCATGATGTCCCTCTACCACCAGGGCAAGATGGACATGCACCAGTACATGGCCTTCACCCTGCAACCGCTGGCAGGCAAGACGCGCCAGTGGCTCGACTCCCTCTGCACCCGCTTTGCCGAACAGGTGCTGCGGGAGCGCCTCTATCCCGAGGGGCTGGTCCGCATCGAGTGGCACCGCCAGCGTGGAGACGAGCTGGTGCTCATCTCCGCCTCCGGCGAGCATCTGGTGGCCCCCATGGCGCAGATGCTGGGGATGGATCACTGCGTGGCCATCCTGCTCGACGAGGAAGCCGGCATGCTGACCGGCCAGACCCGCGGCACCCTGAGTTTTCGCGAAGGCAAGGTGGCCCGCATCAACCAGCTCTTTGCCGGAAAGGAACACCTCTGGCAGGAGAGCTTCGGCTACAGCGATTCCCACAACGATCTGCCCATGCTGCAGGCGGTGAGCCATCCCCATGCGGTCAATCCGGCCCCCGCCCTGCGCCAGTGCGCCGAGGAGCTGGGCTGGCCCCTCTGGACCTGGCAGTTGCACCCTTGATCCGCGCAATGAAGAAGAGGCCCTCAGGCCTCTTCTTTGCTCAACATGCCATCCCCTGAGGGCGAGTCGTCCCGGGGGGCCAGGGGATCCACCATGTAGATGCGATTCTTGCCGTCACCCTTGGCGCGATAGACCTCGGCATCGACCATGGTCAGCAGGCTCCTGGCCCCAAGCCCGGGGGCACTCGCCACCAGGCCGCCGCTGAAGGTGATCCCAAGACCGGGTTCACGCCAGTGCAGGGAGGCCACCCCAATCCTGTACTGCTCCAGCAGCATCTGGCAGAAGTGGATATCGGGATTGGCAAACAGCACCACCAGCTCTTCCCCGCCATAGCGGCATACCCAGCCATGATCCCCCAGCAGCTTGGCGCCAAAGCTGGCCACCCGCTTGAGCACCACGTCCCCGGTCTGGTGACCATAGGTGTCATTGATCCGCTTGAAACCGTCCAGATCGATCATGGCCAGGCAGAAGCGGTCCTGATCGAGCAGCAGCCGATTCAACCGCTCGTCGAAGAAGCGCCGGTTGTAAAGGCCGGTCAGCTTGTCGAGGTTCGCCTGCTGGCGCACCTCGTGGTAGTCCTTGCTCACCTCCGCCAGCTCGGCATAGACGTGCCTGAGCTCGCGCATCCCCCCCTGGTGCACCTCGTCAGGCTGGGTCCGGCTGGCCCGGATCACGGTGGAGATCTCGTCCAGCATCCGCCTGAAATAACGGGACCAGATCAGTGCCAGCACCATGTAGAGCACGCTGGCCAGCACGATGATCCCGAGCACGTTGAGGGAGGCACTCGCCACCACCGCCTGGATGCTGGAGGCGGGCAACACGCTGATCAGCACCCAGTTGTGGTCCGGCAGGCGGCTGTAGGCCACGAACTGGCGAGACGCCTGATCCAGGAAGATGCCGTCCTCTCCGCTGAAGCGGGAGAGCCAGGTCGGGTGCATCATGGGCTTGAGCAGTTGTGAGGGATCGGGGTGGGCCAGCACCTTGCCCGACTGGTTGACGATCATCTGGTAGCCGCTGTTCCACTGCCGGTTCAGCTGGGCGGAGAAGGGGGCCAGGATGGCATCCACCGCGAAGACCCCCCGCACCTTGCCCTCCTTGTCGGTGATGGCCCGCGCCAGGGCGATCACCAGCGTGCCGTTGGTGTAGTCGTAGTAGGGTTCGGTCCAGACCATCTTGCCCACATGCTGGCTGGCCAGCTGATACCAGGGGCGCACCCTGGGATCGAAGTCCGCATCCGCCTGCCATTCGGGGTAGATCAGCATCTGGCGCTCGGCGGTGCCCACATAGATGTAGATGAGATCCGCCATCACCCCCTTGTAGAGACGCCACTCCCTGAGATAGGAGTCGGTGTTGCGCAGACGGGGGCCGCTGATGTCCTCCACCTTGATCTGGTCGTAGATGAGGGAGAACTGACGCTCCATCTCGTTCAGGTAGGGCTCGATGAAGACGTGGCGCAACTGGTGATTGGTGGCGAGCAGGCGCTGTTGCAGCTCTCGCTGCAGGCTGCGCTCCATGTGCAGGTAGTAGATGGCGCCCAGCATCAGGACGGGAATGAAGAGCAGAAGCAGGCCCAGGCGCATCCGTGCCACCAGGGACCAGGTCTTTTTGGAGACTGCTCGCTTATCCAACCCTGACTCCATGCTATCCCCTGACATCGTGTAGTGTCAGAATATCAGCCCCACCTGATGGCGTCCAAAAGGAAGCGCATCAGGTGGCCAACGAGAAGGAACTGGCCTGGATGTTGAAACCGGAACTGCTGACTGCCCTCCATTACTGCGCCGTGATCACCCTGACCGGTGCCATCACCTCGGAGTATTTCCTGTTCCGACGCGGCATGTCCATCGAGCAGGTGCGCAAGCTGCTGCTGGCTGACAGCCTGGCCGCCCTGGCCCTGCTGCTCATCTTCATCACGGGAGTGCTGCTGGTGGTCGCCCATCCCCAGCCACCGGCCATCCTGTTTGCCAATCCGGGTTACCGCACCAAGCTGCTGATGTTCTTCGCCATGGCCATCAGCTTTGGCTACCCCAGCCGGCTGTTCCACCACTGGCGCCGATCCTTGCGCCAGGGACGGGCTCCCCTTGTCTCCACCCAGCAGCAGTTCTGGGTGATCTGGATCCTTAGGGGCAACCTGCTGCTGCTCGCCCTGCTGCCCCTGCTCGCCAAGCTGGCCAGCCGCTGATCCTGCCCTCGCCCGGCAACAAATGGCTGACGACAAACGCCCCTTCTCGCAGGTATCGTAATGGCGGGGCCCGAGTGCCGCCGAGACTCTTTCTCAGGGATGATTCCGTATGCGTTCAAACATGATGTTATTGATGGCCGCCGCCATCTGGGGGCTGGGCTTCGTCGCCCAGCGTCTGGGGATGGATCACATGGGGCCCTTCACCTTCAACGGCCTGCGCTTCCTGCTGGGCGCCCTCTCCCTGCTGCCGCTCTTGTGGTGGCTCAAGTCACGCCAGCCGCCCCAGCCTGCCGGTGATCACCGCCTGCTGCTGACCGGGGGCCTCATCGCCGGCACCGTGCTCTTCTCCGCCGCCTCCCTGCAACAGGTGGGGCTGCTCTACACCACGGCCGCCAAGGCGGGCTTCATCACCGGCCTCTACATCATCCTGGTCCCCGTCATCGGCCTGGCCCTGCGCCACAAGACCGGGGCCAACACCTGGGTAGGCGCCCTCATCGCCATGGCCGGGCTCTACTACCTCAGCGTCACCGAGGAGTTCACCATCGGCTACGGCGATCTGCTGCAAGTGATCGGGGCCCTGTTCTGGGCCGTGCATCTGCTGGTGCTGGATCACTACTCGAACCGGGTCGCCCCCATTCGTCTTGCCGGGGTGCAGTTCGTGGTGTGCGGCCTGCTCAGCCTGGCCACGGCCTTCGTCATCGAGACCCCGACGGCGAGTGGTGCCGTGGCGGGATGGCAGGCGCTGCTCTATGCCGGTCTGGTCTCGGTCGGCATCGGCTATACCCTGCAGGTGGTGGGGCAGCGCGGTGCCCATCCGGCCCACGCCGCCATCATCCTCAGCCTGGAGACGGTGTTCGCCGCCATCGGCGGTGTCCTGCTGCTGGGGGAACATCTGGACGAACGGGCCGTGGTCGGCTGCGCCCTGATGCTGGCGGGGATGCTCATCTCCCAGATCCGGCTTCGCTGGTGGTGGAAGTCCCGCCGCAACAAGGTGCCCAGCCAGCCCTGATATCTGCGGTGGTCATGGACCCCAAATAAAACGAGGCGCCCAAAGGCGCCTCGTTTTATTGCCGCCTGCCTAGCGCACGCTGGAGCAGAAGCTCACGTCATCGCGCAGGGGGTCATTGCTCACGCTGTGATAGAGCTCGAAGCAGGGGCCGTCCCCAAAGGCGAGCCCGGCCGCGACGATATCGCCGATGTGCTCCTGCCAGCGCTCCCCGTACTGGCTGCGATCCGTGATGAGATAGCGGGACTGGGCGTAGCGTCCGGCGGGGATGTGCTGGATCTCCACCTCCCCCGCTCCCCGGGTCCCCACCGGTACGCTGATGCCGATATCGGTGCGGCACTGGGCCGGCGGCGTCACCTCGGGGTTGTCGTGGTAGATGAAGATCCACTCTCCCCCTTCCAGGCCACGGGGCGCGGCCCACTGGTGAAGGCGATGGCAGACGGCGTCATACCCTTCGCCATAGGGGCCGGTCACGCGGATATAGGCCAGGGTGCGGGCGTCCATCTCGACGGTGTTCATGGTGTTGCTCCTTGCTGATGAGTGGCCTTCAGCATAAGGGAGTGCCCCTTGCCATGCGTGTCCTTCCTTGCGATCCAGGTGTCCGTTTTTGCCCTTGTCGCGGCGAAACGCCCCTGGGGTGCAACCATAGTGACGACGAAACGCCTTGGCGAAAGCCTGGGAGCTGCCAAGCCCCGCCCCCAGAGCGATGGCGGTGACGCTGGCATCGGTGTAGCAGAGCTGCCAGGCCGCCCGCTGCATCCGCAGGCGGCGGCACATCTCGCCGGGGGCCTCCCCCACCACGGCGGTGAACACCCGGTGGAAATGGTAGAGGGAGAGGCAGGCGCGACTCGCCAGCGCCTCGATGGAGAGATCAGGATCCTGCTCCAGTGCCCGCAGCACCGGCGTCAGGCGCTCGCGATAGTCGATCATCGGCGCACCCTGGCCATGTAGAGGGCATCCACCAGCACCCCATGACGCAGGCCGTAATCCCGGGCTACGCCCTCCTCCACAAAGCCCGCCTTGCGATAGAGGGCCAGGGCCGCCTGGTTGTCGGCCCAGACCGTCAGCTCCACCCGCGTCAAGCCGAGCCAGTTGTCCGCCAGATCCAGCGCAGCCTGCATCAGGGCGGAGCCCACCCCGCGCCCGGCCCAGTCATCGTGTACCGCCATGCCGATGCTCGCCACGTGGCGGCGACGGGGGGCAGGCTCCACCATCAGGACCAGCGCGCCCGCCACCTCCCCCTCCCACTCCGCCAGGAGGCTGTAGATGCCATCCCGCGGAGTCAGCTTCTGCTCCCACTGCTGCAGGGAGGGGAAGGGAAGTTGCAGGGTGCCCGCCTGGGCATGGGGCATGGCGTGAAGATCCCGCAGGGCGGCGGCATCTTCCGGCCCGGCGCGGCGAATGGTGATGGACATGAGACCTCCTGATTGGCTGAATCCCATCTTGCCGCAAGGCTGGCGTCTGTTTCCACCCCCATCAGCGAAACCAATCAAAGGGTTAGGCACACTCCATTGGAGCCGCTCCCCCACTTCCCCTAGTCTGGCGACTCATCACAAGGAGACCTGCCATGACCGACAAGACCCTGCGCAGCGCCAACGGCGCCCCCGTCGTCGACAACAACAACAGCCTCACCGCCGGCCCCCGCGGCCCCATCCTGATGCAAGACATCTGGTTGATGGAGAAACTCGCCCACTTCGACCGCGAGCGCATTCCCGAGCGGGTGGTGCACGCCAAAGGCTCGGGCGCCTACGGCACCTTCACCGTGACCCACGACATCAGCGCCTTCAGCAAGGCCGACCTGTTCAACGCCGTCGGCAAGCAGACCCCGGTGTTCCTGCGCTTCTCCACCGTGGCCGGCGAGAAGGGGGCCGCCGACGCAGAGCGCGACGTGCGCGGCTTCGCCCTCAAGTTCTACACCGAGCAGGGCAACTGGGATCTGGTGGGCAACAACACCCCGGTCTTTTTCATCCGCGATCCCCTGAAATTCCCCGACTTCATCCACACCCAGAAGCGGGATCCCCGCACCAACCTGCGCAGCGCCACCGCCGCCTGGGACTTCTGGTCACGCCACCCGGAATCCCTGCACCAGGTCACCATCCTCTTCAGCGATCGCGGCATCCCCAGGAGCCTGCGGGAGATGAACGGCTACGGCAGCCACACCTTCAGCTTCATCAACTCGGCCAACGAGCGCTTCTGGGTCAAGTTCCACTTCAAGACCGAGCAGGGCCACCGCTTCTACACCGATGAAGAGGCGGCCACCGCCGTCGGTCAGGACAGAGAGACCAGCCAGGCAGATCTGTTCAACGCCATCGAGCGGGGGGACTTCCCGCGCTGGAAGGTCTATGTGCAGGTGATGCCAGAGGCCAAGGCCCAGACCTACTCGATCCACCCGTTCGATCTCACCAAGGTGTGGCCCCACAAGGACTACCCGCTCATCCCGGTGGGCGTGCTGGAGCTCAACCAGAACCCGGACAACTACTTCGCCCACGTGGAGCAGGCCGCCTTCACCCCGGCCAACGTGGTGCCCGGCATCGGCTTCTCGCCGGATCGCATGTTGCAGGGGCGGCTCTTCTCCTACGGTGACACCCAGCGCTACCGCCTCGGCGTCAACCACGGCCTGCTGCCGGTCAACGCCCCGCGCTGCCCGTTCCACCACGGCGCCCACCGCGACGGCGCCATGCGGGCCGACAGCAACGGTGGTGCCAGCCCCAACTACCAGCCAAACCGCTTCGGCACCCAGCAGCCGAGCGAGCAGCACGAACCGGCCCTGAGTCTGGAAGGGGCTGCCCTGCACTACGATTTTCGTGACTACGACAGCGACTACTACAGCCAGCCGGGGGATCTCTTCCGCCTGATGGACGAGGGACAGCGCGCCCGCCTCGCCGCCAACCTGGCCCGCTCCCTCATCAATGTGGAGGATGACGCCATCGTCGCGGCCCAGCTCAGGCACTTCGAGCAGGCCGACCCCGAGTACGCCAAACGGGTCGAGCTGGCCCTGGCCGCCCTGCAGCGCTGAGTCGCAGGCAGCCAACCTCTGCAAAAGCAAAACGGGGGCCTGATGGCCCCCGTTCTCGCATGACGGTCTTGATGAATGAAAAACGCAGCCCAGGGCTCCGTTTTTCCATGCCGTATCCATCCCGGACGCAGCGCCCTCGCGCGCTTCCCTCCCTTGCCAACAAGGGTTTGTACCGCCAGCTCACGGCGGCAACGACGTTGTGCACTGGCAGAGCGGCACCATTATCCACCTGTGGTAATAAACCTGTCTGTGGTAATGCACTTTTAGTCACCAATAAAAACGGAGCCCGAGGCTCCGTCTTTCCATGCCGTATCCATCCCGGACGCAGCACCCTCGCGCTTCCCTCCCTTGCCAACAAGGATTTGCACCGCCAGCTCACGGCGGCAACGACGTTGTGCACTGGCAGAGCGGCATCATTATCCACCTGTGGTAATAAACCTGCCTGTGGTAATGCACTTATATTCACCAATAAAAACGGAGCCCGAGGCTCCGTTCTTCCATGCCGTATCCATCCCGGACGCAGCGCCCTCGCGCGCTTCCCTCCCTTGCCAACAAGGGGTTGTACCGCCAGCTCACGACGGCAACGACGTTGTGCACTGACAGAGCGGCATCATTATCCACCTGTGGTAATAAACCTGCCTGCGGTAATGCACGTTTAGTCACCAATAAAAACGGAGCCCGAGGCTCCGATTTCAATGCGGTATCAATCCCGGACGGAACGCGCTTCGCGCTCTTCCCGCTCCCTTGCCAACAAGCGTTTGTACCACCAGCTACTGCGACGACGTTGTGCATTGGAAGAGCGACGAGCCATTGCTTAGATCCCAGTCAAGAGAAGAAAGAGCCGCATTATGCGATAGAGATCACGCCCGTGTCTGTAGCTGGATCAAGAAAAGGCTCACTGGCCTACCCGGATCGTCCGCTGGTTGTCCTCCGGTTCACCACTCTGTGACGGCGTCGTCACCTCTCGCCAGATCAGGGGACCATTGGTCTCCATCACCTGTTGCGGCCCGCACTCCAGCCAGAGATCCCCCTGCTGGATGCGGGCCCCCTGGGAGTATTTCTGATCCTGATACCAGCACACCCGCTCGGGCAGCGAACCAAGGGGCAGCACCAGCTCGGTGCCCACCGAGTGGCTGAGGGTGTTGGACGCCGGGGCAGCCAACGCGGGGAAGAGCCAGCCAAGGGCCAGCAGACAACCTGCACAACGGATCATGGGAATTCCTGTCACGGGGGAGTGAAAGTGTAAAGCGACCAGCAGAGCCCTCGACTTGACCAATAAATGTCGGCTCATCTGGCATTCCGGAAGCAATATGATAGCCTGCCTGCGCCCGCAAAGGCCTGTCAGGGCGCTGCCGTGGGCCCCCACCGGCATCGCCGGGATGCGGTAATGAATAACCCTTAATAATCAGATAATTAACTGGATATGTTGTCAATGCGTATCATGCCGTTGCTCAAGGCTGCCTGCCTGAGCCTGATGTTGTCCGCCTGTGTCGCCCCCCTGCTGATGATGAGCCCCACCAGCCAGCTGATGTGGGCCCTGCTCAAGCCGCTGGTCGGTTTCGATCCGAACGAGGCCAACCTGTTCGAGCAACCGCTGATCAAGGACAGAATGACCGCCATGCTGGGGCCCAACTACGAGAGCACCATGCAGCTGCTCAAGACCGCCGACGAGCTGCAACAGGAGGGACCGCTCTTTTACGTGGTCTCCCGCTACGCCCCCGTGCCGGACGTAGCCAAGCAGGCCGGCATGGTCTGGAACGCCGACACCAACCAGCTCGCCGTCATGGTGCAAAAAGGTGACGGGGCGACCCAGGTCTTCGGGGAAAACCTGACGGCCGCCACCCCGACCTGGCCCAGCGCCATGCAGGGCTGGCAGTCCCAGGCCACCCCGGCCGCCACGGCCCTGACCGGTGCCGGTCAGGGGCTCACGGGCGCGGGCAGTTCTCTGCTGGGCACCATGATGGGGGGCCTGCAACAGAGCGCCAGCAAGGCCCTGTCCGACTCCACCAGACAGGTGATCGGCAGTGCCGCCACCACGGCGCAGCAACAAGCGACCAAGGCGGCGAGCGACTCGGCCAAACAGGCCGCCAGCAGCGCAGCGACCATCAGTGCCGCCACCACGGCGCAGCAGCAAACCGCCAAGGCGGTGAGCGACAGCGCCAAGCAGGCCGCCAGCAGTGCCGCCGCCATCAGTGCCGCAACCACGGCGCAGCAGCAAGCCGAAAAGGCGGTGAGCGACACCGCCAAACAGGCCGCCAGCAGCGCAGCGACCATCAGTGCTGCAACCACAGCGCAGCAACAAGCCGCCAAGGCGGTAAGTGACAGCGCCAAGCAGGCTGCCAGCAGTGCCGCCGCCATCAGTGCCGCCACCACGGCGCAGCAGCAAGCCGCCAAGGCGGTGAGCGACAGCGCCAAGCAGGCCGCCAGCAGTGCCGCAACCACGGCGCAGCAACAATCCGTCAAGGCGGTGAGCGACAGCGCCAAGCAGGCCGTCAGCAGTGCCGCGACCATCAGTGCCGCAACCACAGCGCAGCAACAAGCCACCAAGGCGGCGAGCGACAGCGCCAAGCAGGCCGTCAGCAGCGCAGCGGCCATCAGTGCCGCAACCACGGCGCAGCAACAAGCCGCCAAGGCGGTGCAGCAACAGGGCGAGAAGCGGGAAGCGACTTCCGGCACCCTGAGCGATCAGGCCAGGGCGGATGCCGAAGCGGAGCTGGAAAAACTGCTTAACTGACTTTTTTAAGCGTCATGCCACCATAAAAACAGGCCATCACATGATGGCCTGTTGTTTATCTGACCCGTGGCAGGGGAAGATCAGAAATGGCGGTCCTGCTCGGTGGGCTTGGCACCCTTCTCTTCGCTGTGCTCGATGGCGGTGCGGATAAGGTCGACGCCGGCCCGGATGATCAGCACCCCCATGTTGACCAGCTTGACGCAGACCCACATGAAGGTGATGAGCAGGATCAGCTTGAGCACCGTCTGGAAGGCCTCCAGGAAGTTCTGCTCCAGCTGGGCGGTGAGCCCGTTGGCGCTGCTCATCAGCCAGGTATACACCTCGCGCACGAAGGGGATCCGGCTCGGCATCTCCAGCACGTCCAGCGCCGCAGGCAGGGCCTGGAAGATGACGATGCTGCCAAACAGTATCAGGATGACGCCGATGGCAATCCCCAGAAAGAAACCGAACTGTCGCATGAAGAGCCCCACAATGTAGTGAATGAGAAGAACAATAGCCGCCAATACTAGGGACTGCCCGCGCAGACGGCAATCCTTGCGTCCCCCACAGGGTCGGTGCCCCCTGCAAGCCATTGCCCGGCCGTCTGATTTCTGTGACCCTTGTCCCCACTCCTTGCCCCTGGGTGTCATCATGTTTCGAGTCGTCTTCTGCCTGCTGCTGTTGCTGGGCTGTGCCCTGCCCGCCTCCCGCGCCGAATCCCCTCCCTCTGCGGCCGCCTGCGTGATCCGCCACCAGCAAGGGATCCTGCTGGTGCAGGACAGGCTCTCCTCGCGCTACAGCCTGAGCGGCGGTTACATCGACAGGGGGGAGACTCCGGAGCAGGCGGCCCTGCGCGAGCTGTTCGAGGAGACCGGCCTCCAGGGTCGCGTCACCGGCGAGCTGGGGCGCTGGCAACGGGCCAGGGTGTTCGCCTGCCAGACCCTGGAGCCCCTGCGGGTCCAGCGAGGGACGGGGTTTGTCTCCTTGCTCCAGGCCCCGGATCTCGGTGGCGAGATCCTGAACGCCAGGCTGATCGCGGCCGCCGACCTGCCCCCTGACCAGCGTCGCTTCCCGGCGCAGCTCGACTGGATAGCCCCGAGGCTGGCCGAGGTGCCCGAGAGCCAGGTGCTGTGGGTGACGGATTTCAGCGACGCGGCCAGTGCGCTGCACCGCGCCGAGTTGCCACTGAACCAGCGCCTGCAACGGTGGCTAGGGCCGGATGCGCTCTGGCCCAGGGCGGGCAATCTGCTGGGCTCGGCCCCCTTCCAGCTGGCGCTGCTGCCCTTGCTGCTGCCCCTGCTCGGCTGGTCCAGGCTGCGCCACCTGCTGTTTGCCATGGTGCTGCTCACCCTGGTGGTGAACCTGCTCAAGGCCGGCATCGGCTGGCCCAGGCCCTTCCACCTGCAACCCGAGCTGGCCCGCCAGAGTGCCCAGGGCTTCGGCATGCCGAGCGGCCACGCCGCCTCGACCCTGCTCTACTGGGGCCTGCTGCTTGGTTGGCTGCCGGCGCTGCGGGCATGGCAGGGGGCCCTGCTGGCCCTGTTGCTGGCCGGCGTGGCCGGGCTGGCCCGGGTCTGGCTGGGGGTCCACTTCCTCTCGGATGTGGTGGCCGGCCTTGCTCTGGGGGCCCTGCTGCTGGCACTGCGCGCCACGCTGGCGAAGCTGGCGGCACGCCCGCTCCCCTGGGCCGGGGTGCTCATCGCCAGCGCCCTCTCGGCCTGGCTCACCCAGTCCACCGCCCTGGCCGGGCTTGCCATGTTCACCCTGGGGCTGGTATCGGGTAATCTGCTATCACTCGAACGGAGCCCCACCCCCGCCCTGCCCGCCGCGCTGCTGACCCTGGCAGGGGGACTGGTCGTGGCAGGGCTCCTGTTCCTGGTGCCCGCGCTCACCAGCAGCTCTCTGCTGATCCTCGCGGGACAAGGGTGGCTCTTTGGCGGCCTGGGGTTCTGGCTCAGCGCCGGGCTCTGGTGGTCGTTGTCCGCTATCCGTCACGGTGCCCGAACCGGGCGCTCAACCCCTCGTTAAGGGAATGCCATGAATATGAAAAAAGTGGATTTGGCCAAGATCACCCTGGGCTTGCTGTTCCTCAGCCTGCTCATCATCTCGTGCTTCATGGTCTTGCGCCCCTTCCTGCCCGCCCTGGTGTGGTCGACCATGATCACCATCGCCACCTGGCCCCTGATGCAGATGGCCCAGCGCCTGCTGTGGGGCAAGCGCACCCTGGCGGCCTTGCTGATGACCAGCATCTTGCTGCTCATCTTCGTCATTCCCCTCTTCATGACGCTGGCCAACGTGGCGGAGAAGGCCCCCATGCTCATCGAGCTGGGCACCGAGCTCAGCCAATCCCCGCCCCCCGAGCTGCTCTGGTTGCAGCAAGTGCCCCTGGTGGGCGACAAGCTCTACGACTTCTGGCAGCAGATCCTGGCGAGCGGCGGCCAGGTACTGTTCACCAAGCTGGCCCCCTACTTCGGCCAGACCGCCCGCTGGCTGGCGGCCCAGGCGGGCAACCTCGGCCTGCTGTTCGTCCACTTCCTGCTGACCGTGGCCATCTGCGGCCTGCTCTACCACTCGGGAGAGAAGGCGGCAGAAGGCATTCGCCGCTTCGCCCACCGTCTGGCGGGCCAGCGCGGTGACAATGCGGTGGTGCTCGCCTCCCAGGCCATCCGTGCCGTCGCCATGGGGGTGGTGGTGACCGCCCTGGTGCAATCCTCGGTGGCGGGCCTGGGCCTGCTCATCGCCGGCATTCCCTATGTCATGGTGCTGGTGGTGCTGATGTTCCTGCTGATCGTCGCCCAGATAGGCCCCTTCCCGGTACTGCTGGCTAGCGTCGGCTACCTCTACTGGAGCGGGGACACCACCTGGGGCACCTTCCTGCTGGTCTGGTCCCTGCTGGCGGGCACCATGGACAACTTCCTGCGCCCCTTCCTCATCAAGCGCGGGGCCGATCTGCCGCTGATCCTGATCCTGGTGGGGGTCATCGGCGGCTTGCTGGCCATGGGGATCATCGGTCTCTTCATCGGCCCCGTGGTGCTGGCGGTGGGCTACACCCTGCTGGATGCCTGGATCAAGGAAGATGACCAACCGGCGAGCGCTCTGGTGGAGCCGCCCAAGGCGCCGTGACGATTCATTCATCCCCGATGCAAAGAGCCGCCCCAGGGCGGCTCTTTTGTTTATTACCGTCCCATGTAGGTTCGATTAGCGAAGCGTAATCGGACGATCGAGATGCCGCTGTCCGGTGTGTCCATGAATCATCGGCATCTGCAGCAGGGAAATATGGATGGCTGTTATAGCGGGAGAATTGATTTACGCGAACGTCCGATTACCCCTTACGGCTAATCGAACCGACGGCTGGTCGCGGCGTTTAGAACCAAAGTTCGAACCGGAACGCCAAAACACGAACCAGGGTTCGAATCACTCCTTCCCCTCCCCTGTTCCCTGCCGAAGGCGCCCGCCACAATGCCTGCACCATTGGAGGAGAAGACAAGATGAACGAACTGAGAGCAACACGGGCCCTCATCAGCGGCGGCGCCAGCGGCATCGGACTGGCCATCGCCGAGGCCCTGGCAAGCCAGGGGGTGGAGCTGATCCTGGCTTCCCGCCGTCTGGGGCTGCTGGAGCAGGAAGCGGCCAGACTGGAGGCGCGATACGGGGTGCGAGTCATGGCACTGGCGCTGGATGTGTGCGACGGCGATCAGGTGCGGGACGGCCATGCCCGGATCCGGGAGCGGCTCGGCCCCGTCGATCTGCTCATCAACAACAGCGGGGTCGGCAGCGACCACCTGGTGCAGGATCTGCCGGAATCGGAGTGGGACAGGGTGATGGATACCTGTGCCAAGGGCACCTTCCTGCTGACCCGGGCCTGCCTGCCGGACATGCTGGCAAACCGCCACGGCACCGTCATCAACATCGCCTCCCAGGCCGCCAGGCACGGCTATGCCAGGGCCAGCGTCTACTGCGCCGCCAAGTTTGCGGTCCTGGGGTTCGCCCGGGCACTGCGGGAAGAGGTGCAGCACCAGGGCATCCGGGTCCACACCCTCTGTCCCGGACTGGTGCAGGTGCCGCCCCCGGCCTGTCCGGGCGATCGCAAGCCCGGTTGGCTGCAGGTGGAGGATCTGGCCGAGGCCGTGCTCTACACCCTGCGCCAACCCCCTCACGTCCAGCTCGACGAGATCGGCATGACGGGGATATGAGCGAGGCGCCATGGAACGCCAGCAAGGACAAGGGGCGCCGAGGCGCCCCTTGTCCTGCGTCACACCGCCAGAGGCGGCCTGCGCGTAAGATCAGGCAGGTTGATGGAGGGTGATGCAGTGGATGCCGCCGCCCCCGGCCGCCACCGGGTCTATGTCTATCTGCACTATCTTGCGCCCCGGATAGAGGCGGGCCAGCAGATCCCGGCAATGGCGGTCGGCCCTGGCATCCCCGAACTGGGGAGCGATGACGGCGCCGTTGATGGGCAGGTAGTTGATGTAACCGGCGGCAAAGTCCGGGCTGCGGCTGAACTTGTTGTCCCGCCCGCCCAGGGGCGGCGGCAGCTGATGCAGCTCCAGCTTGTTGCCGTCGGCGTCGGTGGCCTGCTGCAGGATGGCGAGGTGCTGGCGGGTCACCTTGTAGTCGTAGGAGTCGGGATCGTTGTCCATGTTGATCACCACCACCCCGGGGCGCACGAAGCGGGCGTAGAAGTCCACGTGGGCATCCGTGATGTCCTTGCCCTTGATCCCCGGCAGCCAGATGATCTTGCGCAGCCCCAGGTTGGCCTTGAGCTCCGCCTCCACCTGCGCCTTGGTGAGGCCGGGGTTGCGGTTGCTGTTGATCCAGCTGCTCTCGGTCATGATGGCGGTGCCGTTGCCATCCACCTCGATGCCGCCCCCCTCACCGATGAGCTCGCTCTGCAGGTAATAGGCATCGGTCTGCCGGCCCACCAGGGCGGCGACCCTGGCGTCATGGCTGTGCTCCTGCTTGTCACCCCAGCCGTTGAAGTTGAAGTCCACCAGCCCGAGCCCTCCCTGCTCGTCCTGCACGAAGACGCCGCCGGTATCCCGCAGCCAGATGTCATCCATCTCGGCGTGGACGAAGTGGGTGTTGCGCTCGCCGCATAACTGGCGCGCCAGCGCCTCGTCATCCTCGTGGCAGAGCACGTTGACCCGGGTGTAGGGCACCATGGCCTGCACCAGCCGCCCTATGGTGGCCTGCACCTCCTTGTAGTGGCGACCCCAGATCTCGCTGGTGGCCCCGAAGGCCACCCACACCAGGGCCTGGGGGGAGGACTCCTCCGGCATGTGGTAGCGAGCAGCGGCGCCGGGTTCGCTGGCGGCGAAGGCCGCGCGGGCACCGGGCAGGCTGCCAAACCCGGCAATGGCGCCGAGGGCGACCAGTTGTTTCAATACGTGGCGTCGGGAAAACATCGTTCTACTCCTGGGTTCAGAGGCTGCTCTTGAAGCGAGTCCAGGCTCGCATGCGGGCACGCATCTGGGATTGTGCTATATCCTGACCCGGAATGAGCCGCTGGTAGCTGGCCTCGTCCAGGTAGATATCCGGGTTGGCCGTCATGGTGGCATCCACCATGGGTCTGGCCTTGGCACTGGCAGTCGGATAGCCGGTGCTGTTGGTGATGGCTGCCATGTTGGCCGGGCGCATCACGAAGTTGATAAAGGCATAGGCATAGTCATAGTCATAGTCAGGATGGGGGGCATCCGCCGGGATCGCCATGGTGTCCATCCAGATGGTGCTCCCCTCCTTCGGCAATCGGTATTCGAAGTCGACCCGCTTGCCCGCCTCGGCGGCGGCGCGCCTGGCCTGGGTCATGTCACCGCTGTAGCCCAGGGAGAGACAGAGATCCCCGTTCACCAGCTGGGTCACCGGCTGGGACTGGAACTTGCGGATATAGGGCTTGATCCCCTTGAGCAGGGCCAGGGCCGCCTCCAGATCGTCCGCCTTGCCGCTGCGGGGATCCCGCCCAAGATAGTGCAGCACCACCGCCAGCACCTCGTCCGGGGAGTCGATGACCGAGATGCCGCAATCTGCAAATTTCGCCGCCAGCTCGGGCTTGAACAGCATGTCCAGGCTGTTCACCGGGGCATCCGGCATCCTCTGCTTGATAGCGTCCGCATTGTAGGTGAGCCCTATGGTGCCCCAGGTGTAGGGCACCACGGCCTCCTTCGCATGGGGATAGGCCTGCTGCAACCGCGCCAGGCCGGGGTCTATGTCCCCCAGGTGTTGCAGCTTGCCCTTGTCGAGGGGCTGCAGGCTGCCCGCCCGCATCAGCCGCTCCGCCACCGTGTCCCCCGGGAAGATGAGGTCATACCCGCTGCGACCCGCCATCAGCTTGGCCTCCAGGGTCTCGCTGCTGTCCATCACGTCGTAGATGACCCGGATCCCGGTCTCCCGGGTGAATTCGCTCAGGGTATCGGGGGCGAAATAATCGGACCAGTTGTAGAGGCGCAGCACCTTCTCCTCTGTCGCCTCCCCCGCCCCTTCTGCGGCCTGGGCCCCCAGACCCAGCAGCAGGGCCAGTGCCGTGGCTATCTTGGTCAAGGCGCTCATGATGGACGCCCTCCCCGCTGGCCCTGCCCATCCAGGCTCAGCAAGGCGCCATACATCTCGGGGCGGCGATCTCGATAGATGCCCCAGGCCAGCCGCTCCTCGGCCATGGCGGCGAGATCCAGCTCCCGCACCAGCACGCCCGGGGTATCCCTGTCCGCCTCGGCCAGCAGGGCCCCCTTGTGATCCGTGATGAAGGAGGAGCCATAGAAGCGCATCTGCAACGCGGGATCCCGGGTCGCCACCTCGTGGCCCACCCGGTTGGCGGCGATCACCGGCATGATGTTGGCGGCGGCATGGCCGCGCTGGGTCAGCTGCCAGTGATCCCGGGAATCGAGCCCCTCTGCCCCCGGCTCCGAGCCGATGGCGGTGGGATAGAGCAGCAGCTCGGCCCCCTGCAGCGCCATGGCGCGGGCCGCCTCCGGGAACCACTGATCCCAGCAGATGCCGACCCCGATGCGGCCAGCGGCCGTGTCCCAGACCCGAAACCCCGTATCCCCCGGGCTGAAATACTCCTTCTCCTGATAGCCGATGGCGTTCGGGATATGGGTCTTGCGATAGACCCCGAGCAGGCGACCATCCGCATCCGCCATCGCCAGGGAGTTGAAGTAGGCATTGCCCGCGCGCTCGAACCAGCTGATGGGCAACACCACCCCCAGCTCCCGCGCCAGGGCCGAGAAGCGGCGCAGCACCCGGCTCTGCTCGAACGACTCCGCCAGCGCCAGATGGCCGTGGTATTGCTCGATGCAGAAATAGGGGGTGGCGAAGAGCTCCTGCAACAGCACCAGGTTGGCCCCCCTGGCGGCGGCGTCCCGTACCAGGCTCTCCGCTGTGTCCAGATTGCGCTCCAGCTCCCAGCTGCAAGCGAATTGTGTGGTGGCGACAACGATCTTGCTCATCCGGATACCCTCCCTGACACGCGTTCCCACTGACAGGCAAACTGCATGGTTGCGACGACCTTGTTCATGAATCTCTCCTCCCTGATCCCGTCATGAGGCCTCGCAGACGCCTGACGAGGCCGCTCCAAACGCTTACCCCTGCACCGGCCAGGCCGGCTGCTGCTGGGTGATGCAGTGAATGCCGCCCCCGCCGTGGGCCAACTGGTTGATGCGCACCGGCACCAGCTGCCTGTTCGGGAAGGCGCGCCTCAGCACCTCCCCCGCCGCCTCGTCCGCGCCTACGCCGTAGGCGGGCATGATGATGGCGCCGTTGGCGAGGTAGAAGTTGGTGTAGGAGGCGCAGAACACCTCCGCCTCGGCGTCCACCGCCTCGCTCGCCTCGAACAGCTCGAGGCACTCGAAGGAGCGACCTCTCGCATCGGTGGCCAGGGCCAGGGCTCGGCGGTTCTCCCGCACCACGCGGCCATAGGTGGAGTTCCCGTCCAGGGTGGCATCCACCAGCAGGTGGCCGGGGCGGCTGAAGGCGCAGACCCCGTCCACATGACCGTCCGTCATGTCGCCGGTGACGTGGTCCGGATCCCCCGGCAGCCAGATAGTCTTCTCGATGCCGAGCAGGCGGCTGAAGATCCGTTCGATCTCCACTTTGGTCATGCCGGGGTTGCGGTTGCTGTTGAGCAGCACCGACTCCGTGGTGATCAGGGTGCCCTCCCCATCCACATGGATGGCGCCCCCTTCGTTGGCGAGGAAGCTGCCGATGCACTCCAGCTCCAGGCTGTTGAGAACGCGTCGCGCCAGCCCCTCATCCAGACCGTGGGCCGACTTGCCGCCCCAGGCGTTGAAACGCCAGCTGATCCCGGCGGTGCCAAGCTCGGGATGGCAGATGAAGGTGGGGCCGGAGTCACGGCACCAACTGTCATCCACCGGCAGGGGAATGAAGCGCACCCCGTCGCCGCACAGGGTGCGAGCCTCCGCCTGTGCGGCGGGATCCACCACCAGGTTCACCGGTTCGAAGCGGGCGATGGCATTGACCACCCGGGCGAAGTCCTGCTGGACCTGGGGCAGGGTTACGCCCCAGCCGTTTTCCCACAGCGCCTTGTTGTGCGGCCAGACCATCCAGGTCGCCGCGTGCCGGCACCACTCCGCTGGCATGAACCAGCCCGCAGCCCTCATTCCCTGCTCGCGCATCTCAGCCTCTCTGATTAGGTACTATTAAGGTTATTGACGATGGGAATAGACTATTCTCCCCGCTGTTGGGTAACAAACGATCGATTTTCGATAAAAGTGATAAGCGGAGCTAATCAATGATGTTCAAACACTGGCCCCCTCTCAACGTGCTGCGCGGCTTCGAGGCGGCGGCCAGGCTCGGCAGCTTTCATCAGGCGGCCCAGGAGCTGCACCTCACCCAGTCTGCCATCAGTCAGCAGATCCGCTCGCTGGAGGAGCTGCTTGGCCAGCCTCTGTTTCACCGCCAGGGACGTTCCGTCGCCCTGACCGACGCGGGCCAGGATCTGCTGGAGACGACCCAGCAGGTGCTGCTGCAACTGGCGGTGGGAATACAGCGCCTCGAGCAGTACCGCAAGCCGAACCAGCTTGTGCTCAACACCAGCACCACCATCGCCCGCCTCTGGCTGCTGCCCCGGCTGGCCGACCTTCACACCCAGCATCCGGGCATCGATCTCTGGCTGTTCACCAGCGACGACACGCCGAACATGGCCGAGCAGACCATCGACATTTCGCTGCGCTGGGGGCTGGCTCCCCAGGCGGAATGCCGCCATCAGCCGCTGCTGGCGGATCGGCTGCTGCCGGTGGCGAGCCCGGCCGTGCTGGCACAGCCCGCGCAGGAGCGCACCACCCTGCACGGGGAGCGGGAGATGGACTGGCACCACTGGACCCTCAAGGGCGGCGACGATCTGCACCTGCAGACCCAGGGGCTCAACTTCTCCGATCCCGGCTTGTTGCAGGATGCGGCCAGCGCCGGGCTCGGGGTAGCGCTGGCGAGCGAGCTGCTCTCTCGCGACGCACGCCGACAGGGGTGGCTGCTGCCCCTCTCATCCCACCGGGTGGCCGGGCCGAACTGGAACATGCTGATCCATCAGGAGAGCGAAGGCAGCCCCCAGTGCCGGGCGGTGAGCCAATGGCTCCAGCAGCAGTTTGCCGCAGAGGCCGTCACCCGGGACCAGGACGCGACACTCTGAGAGCGGTCACTGAATCGGGGCGGCAAGGGTGATTAAATGGCCCCTTCCCTCTTGCCGGATATCGCCGTGACCATGCCATCCGTTCCCCAGCCCCTCTCGTCCTGGCCCGAGCACCTGCAGGCCTCCTGGCTGCGCTGTGCCCACCAGACCAGCGCGTCCCTCTGGTATCCTCCCCACTGCGCCAGAGGGCAGACCCTGGAGAGCCTGCGCCAGCGCAAGCGGGACCTGCTCACCACCGGCGAGATGGCGCTGGAGGATCTCTACGAGTTCATGGAGGGGCGCCCCTGCGCCCTGCTGCTCACCGACGAGAGCGGTTGCCTGCTGGCCCGGACCGGCCACCCCGATACCCTGCAGGCGCTGGCGGCACTCGGTTTTGGCCCAGGCGCGTTTTTCAGCGAGGGACGCATCGGCACCAATGCCGTCAACCTGGCGGCCCTGGAGGGGGTGCCGCTCTGCGTCAGCGGCCCCCAGCACTTCAACCAGCGTCTCCACCCCTGGCACTGCTGTGCCAGCCCTGTCTACAACAGCACCGGTCGCCAGGTGGCGATCGTGGCCCTGATCTGCCGGGTGGAAGAGGCAGCACCGGGGGATCTCGCGCTCACCGTCAGCGCCGGCCGTGAGCTGGCCAATCTGCTGCAGATGGAGCGCCTGATGCAGGAGTCCCAGCACCACTTGAGCGAGCTCTATGCCCTGCTGGATGGCATGGAAGACGGCGTGCTGGCCTGGGATCCCCAGGGGCGGCTGCGCTACCTCAACGCCCTGGCGGCCAGTCGGCTGCAACTCGACCCGGCTGTCTGCCTGGGTCAGCCCCTCGATCACCATCTGCTGATGCCCCAGCGCCTGCGTCTGGCCATCGCGGAGATGACCCCCCTGAGCCATGTGGAGGTGATGCTGGAGCGGCGAGAGACCCGGGGCGAGGCCTTCATCGACGCCCTGGTGAGCCTCAAGCCCCTCCCGGGGCCGGACGGGGTCAGCTTCATCGTCCTGCTCCATCCCACCGATCGATTGCGCGCCATTCATCAATTGCGCCAGACGGTGCCCGAGCTCTCCGCCCTGGTGGGGGAGTCGAGCGCCATGCGCAAACTGCTGCGCCACGCCCGCCAGGCGGCCAGGGGACAGGGCCCCGTCCTGCTGCGAGGGGAGGAGGAGGTGGGCAAGGCCCAGCTGGCGGAGGCCATCCACTTTGGCAGCGAGCGAGCCGCCGGCCCCCTGGTCATCTTCAACTGCCAGGCATGGCCGAGGGAGCGGATGGCGCTGGAACTCATGGGGTCCGACGAGGCGGGGCAGGAGCGGGCCGGCAAGTTCGAGCTGGCTCACGGTGGCACGCTAGTGCTGGAGCAGGTGGAGTGCCTGCCCGCCCCCATGCAGGCCGCCTTGTTGCAACTGCTCAAGACGGGGCGCATCCAGCGCTTCGACTCCGCCCGCATCCTGCCCCTCAGGGTGAGGATCATCGCGACCAGCAGCGCCCCGCTGGAGCAGCGGGTGCAGGAGGGAGAATTCGGTCGCCAGCTGCTCTATGCGCTGCAAGGGTGCGAACTCTGGCTGCCGAGCCTGCGGGAGCGCCGCGCCGATCTGCCCGGACTCATCCGCCAGCACCTGACGGTGCAGGGGGGCGAGCCGGGGCGCCAGTTCACCCCTGACGCCCTCGACTGCCTGCTGGCCTACCCCTGGCCCGGCAACCTGGGGGAGCTGCGCAGCGCCATCGAGTACGCCCAGCTTCATTGCAGTGAGGCACAGATCCCGCCCCGGGCGCTCCCGGCCGCCATCCGCCAGGGCCATTGCCTGCTGGTGGACGAGGTGGTGGGGCAGCCGCTGCTCACACTGGCGGAGCTGGAGCATCAGGCGATCCTGCGGGCCGCCCGTGCCAGCAATGGCCAGGTCAGCCAGATGGCGCGCCAGCTCGGGATCAGCCGCACCACCCTCTGGCGGCGGCTCAAACTGCTCGACATCGATCCCGCCGACTACCACCACTGACCAGAACGCCCCTCAAAAAAAGCGGGCCCCGTCGTGACGGGGCCCGGATGGGGGAATGTTTCAGTCGCCGAAGCGATCCTGCGCCAGTTGCTGGAAGCAGCTCAGCGCCGCCCCGGCATCCTCCCCTCGCGCCAGCAGGATGAGCCTGTCCCCCTGGCGCACATCGAGCATCGCGAGCCGGCTCAGGCTGCGGGGATTCGCCTCTTTCTCCCCCTTTTGCAGCCTGAGTTCAGCGGCAAAGGGCTTGAGTGCCGCGACCAGTCGGGCGGCGGGGCGCACATGCAGGCCGTGGGGATTCTCCACCACCACCTCGCAGCGCAGCCAGCCGTCGTCGGCAACGGGGGCTGCCTCCGTGGTAGCCTGCGCCGCACTGGCAGGCAGCATTCCCTGTTTCGGGCCCAGGGCGCCAAGCGCCTCGGCGGCGACCTCGTCCAGCGTCAGGCCTGCGCCAGCGGCCACCACGGCGGCCAGAGTGCCCTCGACCAACGGGGCGGGGCTGAGCCGCACCCGGGCGCTCAGCTCGGGGGGCAGCAGCTCGAGGGCGGTCTCGGCGCTCAGGAGGGCGCTGCCCAAGTCCATCAGCACCAGCACCCCGCTGCCGTCATCCGCCTCTTCCATCGCACTCATCACGGCGATGGCGTCGGTGCCGATGGGATGGGCGGGGTCATCGACCCCGGCCGCCAGCAGCAATCGGGCCGGGCTACCGAGCTGGTCGGCCAGGGCTTTCAAGCCGGCTGCCAGCATGGCGCTGTGAGAGACAACTACGATGCCGATCATGTCACAACCTCGCTCTGTCACGCAGGGCGGTCAGTAGCAGCAGGGTCGAGGTGGCCCCCGCATCCTGATGGCCGATGCTGCGCTCGCCAAGATAGCTGGCGCGCCCCTTGCGGGCCTGCATCTGGATGGTGGCCTCGGTGCCGGCTGCAGCGGCTGCCACCGCCTTGTCCAGCGCCTCGGGGAGCGGCAGGCCCTGTTGTTCCGCCTGCTGCAGGGCGGCCAGAGCGGGCCACCAGGCGTCGCACATGGTCTTGTCACCCGGCTCGGCGCGGCCGCGGGAGACGATCCCCTCCACCCCGTCGCTCAGCATCTTGCCGAGCTGGCCGAGGGTCAGGCTCTGGCAGGCATCGCTGCTGGCCGCGGCCCGGATGAAGAAGGTGCCGTAGAGGGGTCCGCTGGCGCCACCGACCGAGGAGAGCAACGTCATGCCGGTGGTTTTGAGCACCTGGCCGATGTCCTTGTCCGCCACCGCGGGCAGCTTCTCCGCCACCTTGGCAAAGCCGCGCTGCATGTTGAGGCCGTGATCGCCGTCGCCGATGTCGGTATCCAGCGCCGTGAGGTAGTCACGCTGCTCGGTGAAGATGTGCTCGCAGTCGAGCAGCCAGTTGACGATCTGATGCTTGCTTAACATGAATATTCCTCAGCAGCCGCGCCGCATGGCGGGGGTGTGAACGGGGGCATCCCACAGGGTCATCAGCTCGTCATCCACCTTGAGCAGGGTGATGGAGATGCCGGTCATGTCGAGAGAGGTACAGTAGGGGCCGATGAGGTTGCGCACCAGATGGATGCCCGCCTCTTCGCACAGGGTGGCGAGGCGACCATAGACGCCGTAGAGCTCGGAGATGGGGGTGCCGCCGAGGCTGTTGACCAGGACGATGACCCGGTCACCCCCATTGAGCGGTTCGATAAAGGTGTGTTCTTCCTGCCAGCAGCCGGTGGCTCTGTCCCAGTGGCGCAGGGTGCGGCCATAGGGGCTGTTGTCGGTCAGCTCCTTGAACATGTCGTCCACCAGGGCGTTGAGGTCGGTGAAGGGACGGCGCTCAATGCCGGGTTCACCGTGAATGCCCACGCCGAACTCCACCTCGTTGTCCGCCAGGGTGAAGGAGGGCTTGCCCGCAGCAGGGACGGTGCAGGCGTGCATGGCCACGCCTATGGTGCGGCTTTGGTTGTTGATCCGGCGGGCCAGCGCCTCGCAGCGCGCCAGATCGTAGCCCGCCTCGGCGGCGGCACCGACCAGCTTCTCGCACAGCACTGTCGTGGCAACCCCACGGCGGCCAGCGGTGTAGAGGCTGTCCTTCACCGCCACGTCGTCATCGATGAGGGCGAAGCCCACCTTGACCCCGTCACCGTGCAGCAGCTCGACCGCGGTCTCGAAGTTGAGCACGTCGCCGGTGTAGTTCTTCACCAGAAACAGCACGCCCGCGCCGCCGTCGACGGCCTGACCGCACTCGTACATCTGATCCGGGGTCGGGGACGTGAAGATCTCGCCGGGGCAGGCACCATCCAGCATTCCTTTGCCCACCAGGCCACCGTGCATGGGCTCGTGGCCGCTGCCGCCACCGGAAACCAGCGCCACCTTGCCCGTCACGGGGGCGTCGGCGCGGGTGATGTAGTGGGGTTCGATTCGCACCTTGAGCTCGGGGTGGGCGGCGGCCATCCCCATCAGTTGTTCACGGACCACGGCATCGACAGCATTGATCAGCTTCTTCATGGCTCACTCCTTGGCTTGCCACCACACGGGTGGACAGATGGTTGATGCAGCCAGTCTAGCGAGCCATAGGGGGATAAAAATGACAGGGGTTTCAGTTCGGATCTGAAACAGCAAACAAAGCCTGACGTTTCAATCTGAAACGAGCGGATGGGGAAGATCCGGGAAAGTGTTAGCCGCCTCACAGCCATGAAAAAGGGCCCCGCAGGGCCCTTCTCGATAGTGTGAAGATTAGATGGCCCAGCCACCGGCGTAGAAGATCACCAGGGCCACGGCGATGATGACGGTGCCGATGTTGAGCTTCTTCCACTCGGCGGCAAACAGGCGGCCGACCACCAGGGCCACGAAGCCCAGCATGATGCCGGTGACGATGTTGCAGGTGAGCACGATGAAGACGGCGCACAGCATGCCGGAGAGGGCATCGACCGAGTCGTTGAAGTCCAGCTTGGTGACGTTGCCCAGCATCAGCAGGCCCACATACATCAGGGCCGGTGCGGTGGCGTAGGCCGGTACCAGATAGCTCAGCGGAGAGAGGAAGATCATCAGCAGGAAGAGCACGCCGACCAGAGTGGCGGTCAGACCTGTCTTGCCGCCGGCAGCGGTCCCTGCGGCAGATTCGATGTAGACGGCTGCCGGAGCACCACCTACCACGCCCGCCACCATACTGCTGACGGAGTCCGCAGTCAGGGCCTTGCCACCGCTGATGATGTGACCACGCTCGTTGATGAGGCCAGCCTGACCGGCCACGGCACGGATGGTGCCGGTGGCGTCAAACACGGCGGTCATCACCAGCGCCAACACGGTCGGAATCACCACCGGATTGAGGGCGCCCAGCAGATCCATGCTGCCCACCAGGGAGCCATTCTCGCCACTCAGGCTCGGCATGGCGAAGAAGCCCTGCCAGGTCACTTTCGGATCAAAGATGAGGCCGAGGATGGAGATGGCGATGATCACCATCAGGATGCCGCCCGGCACCTTGCGGCGCTCCAGGCCGAAGATGGCAGCCAGACCCAGCACCGTCATGATGACCGGGAAGGCGGTGATCTCGCCGAGCTGCACCGGCAGGCCCGCTCCTTCATTCTTGATCACCATGCCGACCCCGTTGGTGGCGATCAGCAGCAGGAACAGGCCGATACCGATGCCGGTACCGTGGGCGATGCCGGAGGGGAGGTTGTCCAGGATCCACTGGCGCACGCCGGTGACGCTGATCAGGGTGAACAGCACTCCCATCAGGAAGATGGCGCCCAGCGCGACCGGAATGCTCAGCCCCTGACCCAGCACCAGGCTGAAGGCGGTAAAGGCGGTGAGAGAGATGGCACAACCGATGGCCATCGGCAGCTTGGCCCAGAGCCCCATCAGCAGGGAGCCGAAGGCGGCGATCAGACAGGTCGCCACAAACACCGGGCCCTGCTCAAAACCGGCTGCGCCCAGCATGTTCGGCACGACGATGATGCTGTAGACCATCGCCAGGAAGGTGGTCAACCCGGCCAGCAGCTCCTGTCGCACCGTGCTGCCACGCTGGCTGATGGAGAAATAGGAATCCAGAAACCCGCCATTGCCGGCGCGGGCCGTCGTTTGTTGCGTTGCCATAGTTCATCCTGAAAGTGTGAAGGAAATCGTTTGCTTGCTGGCGCGCAAAATAGCAAGAATTTGGCGAGATTGCAGCGGATAAGCCCCCATTTCCCCGAAGTTTTTCATAAAAGGGCTCGTTGGAGGCCTCATTTTCCATGAGAGCGGCCCATCCCAAGCTTCTACACTCTTAGCTAGCCACGTTCCCATCTACCGGAGAGAAGCCCATGCACACAGGCAACCTGCTTGGCCAGATCCCCTCCCCCCTGCCCAGTGAAGTGTTCGCGGATCTGGTCAGTACCAACAATGTTCGTATCGAGCGCATTCTCTCCCAGGGGCAGCAGACCCCTACCGGAGAGTGGTTCGATCAGGATGAACACGAATGGGTATTGCTGGTGCAGGGAGAGGCCATCCTGGTCTTCATCACACCGGATACCGGGGTACAGGAACGCGTCCATCTGGGGCCGGGGGATTACATCAACATCCCGGCGCACCTTCAGCACAGGGTGGAGTGGACCCATCCGACCGAGACAACCGTCTGGCTCTGCGTCTATTACTAGCAAGCTCACGGCTCAAGAAGGCAATGCTTCTGCTGCGAAGATCGAAGAGGAGACCGTGGAGACGAAAAAAAGCCCAGTCTGTCGACTGGGCTTCTTGTTAGTGGCATAACGGACGCAGGGACGGACAAAATCCGGCTCAAGCACAAGGGACAACAGAGCAGGATCGAGTTGCCAGTGGCAAGTCGCAGCCCTGGTGGTTGCCTCTTGTTCCCTAATCTCTTATCCAGACGCCAGAAAGCAAAAAGGCCTTCCCGTCAGGGAAGGCCTTTCAATTTAGTGGCGGAGCGGACGGGACTCGAACCCGCGACCCCCGGCGTGACAGGCCGGTATTCTAACCGACTGAACTACCGCTCCGCATTCGGTTAGCTTTCGCTAAATCTTTTGCCGCTTATTCTGAGGTGTCATCCTCGCAGCCAGTCATGTGATTCTTCACATCACCGTTTAATTGGGTGCCTGGCAGTGTCCTACTCTCGCATGGCGAATGCCACACTACCATCGGCGCTACAGCGTTTCACTTCTGAGTTCGGCATGGGGTCAGGTGGTTCCACTGCGCTATTGCCGCCAGGCAAAAATCTTCAATCT
>NZ_PQLN01000274.1:0-601 GCF_002919855.1 Aeromonas sp. ASNIH8
GTAATGGCTCTTCCCCGGTGACGTCTGTTCACCGGGGCATCCCCCTCACAGGTGCATCAGCTGGCGAAACTCTTTCACCTTGCTGCGACTCACCGGCACCTGAAAATCGAGATCCTTCAGCCGTAGAATGTAGGTGTTGTTGAACCAGGGTTCGATCTCGCGGATCTTGTTCAGATTGACGCAAAAAGAGCGATGGCAACGGAAGAAGTGGCTCGCCGGCAGCTTGCTGCAAAATTCGGTGATGTTCATCGGCATGACGAACGACTCGCGGCGTGTGTAGACGAAGGTCATCTTCTCATGCGCTTCGGCATAATAGATATCGTTCATCGGCGTCACGATGATGCGTTCATCCTTGATCAAATTGATCGTGTCATTTTCGCGCATGACCGGTGAGGCCGCGACCTGTTCCGCGCCGGACTGCTGGTGCCAGGCGTGTTCCAGCTTCTGCAGCATGCTGACAATCCGCGACTCCTGGTACGGCTTAAGAATATAGTCGAACGCTTCCAGCTCGAAGGCCTCCACCGCATGCTCTTTCCACGCGGTGACAAAGACAATAAACGGTTTACTGGCAAACTGGCTGATGTTTTGCGCCAGCAGTACC
>NZ_PQLN01000275.1:0-599 GCF_002919855.1 Aeromonas sp. ASNIH8
GATCAACACCACGTCGGTAACTTCAGTGAATTTCGCTGGCTCGGCACCTTTGGTGACCCAGTTGTAGAGCATTTCGCTGGATTTATAGCCATGTACGTCCGGGCTTGGCAGCAGAGAACCGTAGAAGCCGGTGGCCTGCGCTTTAGAAAGCTCGCTCACCGCATCAACGCCGTTGATGCCGATGCCGATAACATCTGCCGCTTTGAAGCCCTGGCCTTCGGTGGCGCGCACGCCGCCCAGGACGGTGTTGTCGTTCATCCCCACCACCAGCCAGTGTTTCACTTCAGAGTGCTGCACCAGCATGGAGTTGGCCGCATCGAAAGCGCCCGGGATGTCGTTGGATTTGGTTGGCACTTTGTAGATCTGTTTTTCCGGGAAGCCGGCCGCTTTCAGGGCTTCCATCGAACCGGAGGTGCGACGGCGTGCGGTATCCAGTTCATCGGCGGTGATCGCCATAACCGCGGTGTCCTTCACGTCCCAGCCGCGTTTTTGCATCTCTTTATAGAGCTCCTGGCCCTGGCGCTCGCCGATTTTGGTCGCCGCCATCATCACCAGCGGCACGGTATCCATCGGCTTGCCCTCGGCGTTCACGAACTGAT
>NZ_PQLN01000276.1:0-586 GCF_002919855.1 Aeromonas sp. ASNIH8
TTTGCCTGGCGGCAATAGCGCAGTGGAACCACCTGACCCCATGCCGAACTCAGAAGTGAAACGCTGTAGCGCCGATGGTAGTGTGGCATTCGCCATGCGAGAGTAGGACACTGCCAGGCACCCAATTAAACGGTGATGTGAAGAATCACATGACTGGCTGCGAGGATGACACCTCACAAACAAGCAGCAAAAGATTTAGCGAAAGCTAACCGAATGCGGAGCGGTAGTTCAGTCGGTTAGAATACCGGCCTGTCACGCCGGGGGTCGCGGGTTCGAGTCCCGTCCGCTCCGCCACTAAATTGAAAGGCCTTCCCTGACGGGAAGGCCTTTTTGCTTTCTGACATTTACCCAATCCCTCATCCTCAGTGCCAGGTGGCTTGGCCGGGTTATCCTCACCTCCCTACACGACCATCTCCGCCTTGCTGAATGGCATCCACGCTTCATTCGTGGTCACACACATGCATATTCCGGCCGATCATGAACACCAATTCCGATTCAACGTGAACACCATTTCCGGACCAATGTGAACGCTCATTCCGGTTCAACCTGAACACTTCGCCCCTCCTTTCCGGAAACAGTGTTCAAC
>NZ_PQLN01000277.1:0-581 GCF_002919855.1 Aeromonas sp. ASNIH8
GATAACTGGTTCGGCCATACCCTCATTACCGGAAACGTCGGTACCGGTAAAACAGTCCTTCAGCGGTTATTGAGCATCAGTATGCTGCATTTAGGCCACGTCATTGTGGTTATTGATCCAAAGAACGACGCAGATTGGCGGCAGTCACTTATGGATGAAGCGGCGGAACTTGGGTTGCCATTTTATAAGTTTCACCCTGCCCAGCCTTCTTCTTCAGTGTGTATTGATGTCTGCAACGCTTATACCAATGTTTCGGACCTCACCTCACGCCTTCTTAGTCTGGTTTCGGTTCCCGGGGAAGTTAACCCATTCGTACAATATGCCGAGGCTCTCGTTTCAACTGTGATCACCGGTCTGTCTTACACGGATAAAAAACCGTCGATATATCTCATTCATAAAAACATGAAAAGCCACATGGCAATCCTGAACCTCACCGTAAAAGTTCTGGAATGCTGTTATGCACGGCACTACGGGCCCGATGTATGGATGGAAAAGGTGAAATATTCTTCGAATGATACTCTACAAGTCCGCTTTAAGCGCCTTGTTGAATGGTTTTCTGCCCACTTCTTGAATTATGAAGG
>NZ_PQLN01000278.1:0-572 GCF_002919855.1 Aeromonas sp. ASNIH8
GGACGACCGCGGCCAGCATGGAAGAGATCACCGCCACGGTGAAGCAGAACGCCCACAACGCCGAGCAGGCGCATCAGGTGGCGAAGACGATGTCAGATACCGCTGACCGCGGCAGCGAGATGGTCTGTTATGTCATTGAGAAGATGCGCGATATCTCCGGCAGCGCCGACCGTATCGCCGATATCCTCAGCGTGATCGACGGTATCGCCTTCCAGACCAATATTCTGGCGCTGAATGCCTCGGTGGAAGCCGCCCGCGCGGGCGAGCAGGGGCGCGGCTTTGCGGTGGTGGCCGGAGAGGTGCGTAACCTCGCCAGCCGTAGCGCCGATGCGGCAAAAGAGATCCGCACGCTCATCAGCGATTCCCAGGCGCACGTCAGCGAAGGCAGCGAACTGGCGCAGCAGGCGGGGGAAACCATGGACGAGATCGCCAACGAGGTGATGCGCATGACCCGCCTGATGCGTGAGATCGCCAATGCGTCGCACGAGCAGAGCCGTGGTATTGAGCAGGTGAATATTGCGGTCAACCAGATGGACGAAACCGCGCAGCAAAATGCGGCGCTGGTCCAGCAA
>NZ_PQLN01000279.1:0-596 GCF_002919855.1 Aeromonas sp. ASNIH8
CTGGGTTGCATTGATAATAGTCATGGCTTCGGGCGTGTCGGTTTTTTTTTGCGATTAAATCAGATCACAAACGAAGCCTTTTTTCTATCTATTTCAATTGGTTGTAGCTAAAGATCCTGTACATGATGTCAACTTATGGTTTAGACGACAACAACCTCACCCAGTCCTTCTTCGGGGGGACAAGTGGGATTCGGTATGGTCAACACTGGCGGATAACGAGGATCTGAACTTCGTGGACGCGAGTCGTGGTACCAGTCTTGCATCGTTGATCACCTCGTCCGTAGAAGCGATTCATACCGCTTTACTGGACGGCTGGACAATGATGGTCGGGTACTCTAGTGGCAAAGACTCTGAAACGGTGTTGCACTTGTTCCTGATGGCCCTTATCCGGGCGGTTCGGACAGGACAAACCATCAGTCAGCACCACTTTATTCTGCATACAGGGGACGGTAGAGAAAACGGACAAAATCGTACGCTAAGCATGCGGCCTGTCAGGTTGAGGCCATAGAGTTTGACGTTTAGGCGTCAGATAATGCAGAAAGCGGCCCTAGTCTGACGCGATGCCAGTGAGCCGACTGACGCCCAGTTGAGCAGTG
>NZ_PQLN01000280.1:0-569 GCF_002919855.1 Aeromonas sp. ASNIH8
TCCTGTTCAGCTCAAAGGCAGAAGGCAGTTTTTCGCCAGCATCCAGAATGCGTTTGGTTTCTGCCAGCCCGTGATTCCAGACATAACGAGCACAACCGCCCAACTGGCGCAGGCGTTGCGCTTGTTGGGCTGTCGGTTCGAGTCGGAACTTGTAGGCTTTCAGAATTTGCATTTAGCGCTCAGTGTGTAGCATTATTGCCATATCTATTAAGCCCGATTGAGTGACAGAATGCAATTCACTAAAATTAATAAATCACGCCATGCGGCCTACGTTTTGCACGTACATTTGGTGTTTATTACCAAGTATCGAAAGCCGATACTGGGGGATCTGCATCACGCTTCATTCGGTCAGTGTGCGGCAGAGGTTTGCAGAGATTTTGGTGCGGAACTGAAAGAGTGTGACGGAGAGGCTGATCATGTTCACATGCTGATAGAGTACGCGCCAACGGTGCAGCTATCGGTACTGGTGAACTCGTTAAAGGCGGTCACATCAAGGCGACTGCGTAATGAATTTCTGGACTTGAGGGGTGCTTACAGCAAACCCGTACTCTGGTCACGCTCTTACTTTG
>NZ_PQLN01000029.1:0-45792 GCF_002919855.1 Aeromonas sp. ASNIH8
CGCTCAGGTTGTACCAATGCTGCATGCAGTGAATGCGTAGCATGGTTTCCAGCGGATAAGGTCGCCGGCCATTACCAGCCTTGGGATAAAACGGCTCGATGACTTCCACCATGTTTTGCCATGGCAGAATCTGCTCCATGCGGGACAAGAAAATCTCTTTTCTGGTCTGACGGCGCTTACTGCTGAATTCACTGTCGGCGAAGGTGAGCTGATGACTCATGATGAACCCTTTTTCATGGCTCCAGATGACAAACATGATCTCATATCAGGGACTTGTTCGCACCTTCCCTAGGAAGGTGAGTGTTAATTAAATTAATAAAGAGATAGCTATGTTGAACCACTTACAACGTTCGGTATTCAAGATGAAGCAGTTTATTAGGGAAGGTGCGAATAAGTCATATGGCACGAGAGCATTTACTGGTAACCCATTGATATTAAATGACTAAAATTTTCATTTATTGTTCTTGGGATACTTGTTCGCACTTTCCCTAGTAGCATTTACGGAGATGACTAGTCTGTTAAGCACAGCGAGGGGACCAATCCCCTCGTTTTTATGTGTTGCGTATAAATACAACAAATTCAAATGGACACTGATGACGACAGAATGCTAAAACGATAATTAATGGCATTTGCATCGATGAGGTGTAATAGCGTAAAATTCAACACTGTTATTACTACCTGAATCGTGCTGTTCACTATTCAGACCAGTCACCAGAACGATCCAGATTGAAAGACCTATATCACCAGAGTCAGTAGCTATCCATGTGGCTGACGGTGTGCCCCTTATTGAGAGATCTTAATCATGACTGAATTTCTGAAAGTGTTGCTGAATATTCGTAGCTTGCGGGCTGCATTGCGTGAGCTCTCCTTTGAACAGTTGCAAGAAGCGAATGAGAAGTTCTCCTCGATTTATAACGAGCGGGTTGCTGAGATAGAAAAGACCCGCGCAGCCGATGCCGAGCGTTTGGCCAAGCTGGCCGAATTCCAAGCAATGCTGGCTGATGCTGGCATTGACCCTACTGAGCTCGTACAGGGCGTTCCAGCCGGGAAAGCTCAACGTGATGGCACGAAACGTGCTCCGCGTCCGCCGAAGTATCGTTATATGGCAAATGGTGAAGAGCGCACCTGGACCGGCCAGGGACGCACTCCTAAAGCGTTGGCCGCCATGCTGGAGCAAGGCAGGCAGTTGGAAGAATTCCTGATTTGATGTCAAAAGGACTGGCTAACCAGTCCTTTTTCTATTGCGTTGTTGAGTTATTGAAACTTAGCTCAGCTGACATTTGACGATGGCAACCACGTCAGTGCTGAACCGACTCTGGATGCTGCATCGATATATTCTGACCACCAGACCATCATTTCTCGGCGACGTTCCAGATAATCCGTGCGGTTGTATGCGCTACGGACTTCATCTTTGTCAGAGTGCGCCAAGGCAGCTTCTATAACGTCTCGATCAAATCCTCTCTCGTTCAGGGTGGTGCTGCCCAAGGCTCGCAGGCCGTGAGCGACCAAGGTCCCTTCATATCCCATTCTTTTCAAGGCCGCATTGGCTGTTTGCTCGTTGGTGTGCGTTTTAGGATTACGGATACCAGGGAAGATAAATTCACGATGGCCGCTGATCGGTCGCATGAGGTCCAGGTAGGCAAGTGTCTGCGGCGTCAAGGGCACGTCATGACCTCTGCGCTTCTTCATTCTCTCTGGTGGGATCCGCCAGAGTTTCTTTTCCATATCGATCTCTGCCCACCTTGCTCCGGCCGCCTCGCTGGGGCGAGCCAAGGTATGCAGGCTCCATTCGATGAGGCAGCGGGTCTGCAAATTGATGCTGGCCTTCGATAGCCTGTTCATCAGTTCTGGTAACTGGTTGGGGTTAATGCTGGGCATGTGCTGTTTGGCTGGCCGCTGAAACACCTTGCTGATCCCCGAGCAAGGGTTGGCGTCGATCAGACCAGAGTTAACAGCAAAGGTCATGATCTCGTTCACCCGTTGCGTGAGGCGACGCACGGTTTCGAGTTTTCCAGCAGCAGCGATGGGCTCGATGATCTTGATGGCTCGCTGTGCCTTTATTTCCATAACGGGCACTGTGCCTATCTCGGGGAACAGGTACATTTCGAGAGAACGCCAGAGATCCTCGGCATATGCCGGGGTGACGGAAGGGCGCTTAACATCAAACCAGCGCTTGGCGACGGCTTCAAAGGTGTGCTCGCTCTGTGATAACGCAGCGGATGCCTGCTCATCACGATGGTGTTGGGGATCGATGTTTTGTTGCAGCAACGTTTTGGCTTCGGAGCGTTTCTCTCTCGCTTCAGCCAACGACATCTCCGGCCAGGAGCCAAAGCTGATCATGTTTCTCTGTTTAGTTAGGGGGCGGTAGTAACGCAGGCGCCACAACTTGGAGCCATTGGGCTTGATGACGAGCTCCAGACCAGCCCCGTCGCAGAGGGTGTATTCCTTCTCTTTGGGCTTGGCTGCTTTGATCTCGGTTGGGGATAAGGGACGGGTGATACGAGGCATAGGCATACGCTCCGGAAGGCATACAAAACGATATGCCTAACGATATGCCTAAAAGGGCTGGATGGCAACGCACCCCATTGGACAGCATAAGACAACAAAAAACCCGCAAAGCCTTATGCTATGCGGGTTTCTTGGACTTCGTTGGTCACTGTTGGACCGGTATTTGGTGGAGCTGGGGGGATTTGAACCCCCGGACTGTGCAGCTTTACCAATTGAACTATAAGGGTTTTTTATTTTCCAGTTGGATTTTGGATCAGGATTGGCGCTTTTGCTGTCTGGCCGTCGTACTCGGCAAGGTAGGATCCGTAGTGCCGAAACAGCATTTCTGGCCCCTTGTGTCCCATCTGGGTGGAGAGCCAAAACAGGTTGCAGCCGCGGCTGATGTTGGCGGTGGCGAAGGTGTGACGGGTTTGGTAGAGGTGGCGGTAGCGAACGCCGGATCGTTTGAGGGTGTAGAGCCAGGCTTTCTTCCTAATGGCGTCGGCCCCGGCCCATGGCTGGTTGAGCTTGGGGTCGTCAAAAACATACTCCCCCCGCATGAAGGTGAAGCGCTTCTGGCTGGTCAGCGCCGCCAGCGCCTCGCCGGTCAGCTCGATGGTGCGAGTTCCGGCCCGGGTCTTGGTGGTCTTGATGACCCCGACCACTTTGGCGCGCGACACCTGCACGGTGTTACCGACCCAGTCGATCTCCTCCCAGCGCAGGGCGCACAGCTCTGACGGCCGCATCCCGGTTGCGAAAGCGAAGGAGAACAGGTTGGCCCACTGCTCATTGATGCCGTGGGCTGTCGAGATGATGGCGGCCACTTCCTCCGGGGTGAAGGGGTCCACGTCCTTGGCTCCCTGCTCGGGAACTGAATTCCCGTCCAAATATCGGGAAACGGTCACCAGCGAAACAGGGTTTGATGCCAGCAAACCATCCGTGACCGCCTCGTCGATGGCGCTGCGCAGGAACGACAGCCGATTGCGGGCCGTCTTCGCGGTAGTGCCTCCCCTGATCAGCCAGTTTTTCACCTGGGCTGGGGTCAGCTCCGAGACGGTGATCCCGTGCAGATCGGCCAGCGCCTTGTGGCATTTGCGGTACCCAACCATGGTGGATGGGCTCAGCCCCCGGCGCTCGCAGCGGTGCAGGTACTCGTCCAGGTAATCGGCCACCTTGGCGGCGATCGAGGCACCGCCGAACATCCGCAACTTCTTGGACTTCGGGAAGTAGTCGGCATAGGCGAATTGGCCCCGCTCTATCTTGCCCTGGATCTCCCCGAGCAGGCGGGAGGCGTAGCGCACGTTGGCGGTGGTGTTCGGCAAGTTGGACAGGGGCTCACGACAGCGAACCCCCTTGAAGGTAAAGGTGATGTTGATGGTCTCACCGCGCAGGCTCACGCCGCGTGGGAGCTGTTTTTCATTGCCCACTTGGTTACCTCCGCGATGTTGACCCAACGTTCCTTCACCCCGTCCACGTTGACGATGTGCACCCCCAGTTGCCAGATGCCACGCTGTATCCGCTTGTTGATGGTGTCCCGGTCGGTGAGCTCGATGGTGCTCAGGTAGGTGCTTAGCGGGATGGCGTCAGGCATTTTCATTATGATGAGCTGACCCTGAATTTGGCTTTGTGCCGGATCTGTTGCTGTTCCCATGTTGGTTGGTCCTCGTCAGTCTGGTTATTTCATCCCGGCCTGCTCGGTTGTAGAGGAAGCATTCCACCTGCTTCCTGCTGCTGACCGCCTGGTCAAGGCGGTACTCCCCGAACGCCGGGCGTTTGAGTTGGTGCTGGTTAGCCAGCCGGCCAATGGCCTGGGCACTTACCCCCAGCTCCCTGCCCAGTTCGGTGGCGCTCCAGAGCTGGCCAGCAACCCGGGGCGCTTCGATAGGCAGGTCGAAGTGCGCCAGGATACGGCCGATCTCGGCGAGCTTGGCCGATCGGGAAAGGGTGGGGGAGCGCACGGTGCTGACCAGCTCGTTGAGTAGCTGGCTGTCCTGGTCGATGGTCAATTGAAGCTGTTGCATTGGCGTGGCCCTCCTGTCCCAGAGGATGGGGCGCCGGGGGGATTGAAGGAAGGGCCGTTATTCGGTCACCCCTCCCACTCAGGCAGTTTGTCGAACTGGTCCTGGGTGAGCATCACGGTTTCAACCTGGCTCGGCCCGTCGATGTTCTCGAGCACCCCGTCCCGCTCATCTGCCGGCACGATAAAGCTGGCGTTGTCGAACTTGATGCTGGCAAATTCAAGCGGTTTGAAGTCCTCGCAGTTCGGCGCGTGGGTGCTTGGCGGGAAGCGCCCGCCCTGCGTTTCTGATAGGTCGCGCGCCATGGTCTGGCAGTTGCACATACTCATCCCTTCACAAATAGAACGGCCGCCACGATGACGGCCAGTACATTGAGAGCCAGGATTGCGATCCCGACCGCCCGTTGTTTGGTCATGCCGCCTCCTCGTGTTGGATTGAAGTGAGGATCACCGGCTTGCCGAGCTTGATGGCCAGGGCGTGCTCTGCCCGGGCGCCGGCACTGCGCTCCCAGCCCGGCAGCATGACCAACTGATCGGCCATCTTGACCATTTCGATGCAGATGGCCATGTACTCGTGTTGCTCCAGCCCATCCGGCAGGATCGCCGGGTTGAGCGCGACATGCCCGAGGGCATGCAGGCGTTCGGCCTCTAGGTTGAAGGCGTCGCGGTTGAAGTTCGGCAGGCCTGACATAGGCCCGGCGATGTAGATTTTCGCCATGGTGAGTCCTTAAATAGAAAGCCCCGGGCTGGCCGGGGCTTGATTGGTCAGCGGCGGTTGATGTCGCCGGACATTGTGGAAGCGGAGCCGCCAATGGTGCCGCATGTGACATCACCGGACATGGTGGATACTGATCCGGACACATCCTTGCAGTGCACATCACCGGACATGGTTTTGACGGCGCCCACTGAGCCGGTTACCGATACTGTGCCAGTTGGGTTATCCAGTACTTCGACATCGCCGTTGACGGTGACCGATACAGGGCCAACCAGCTGGCCGTCCTGTTCTTTGCCATCGACGATAACCTTGCCATTGACGATGGAGACGCTGCGCCCAGTGAATGTCCTGCCGTCGATAGTTACTTGCGTCCGGCTTCCCTTCAGGTTGATGTTCATGTTTTATTCGAATCCTTTGTGTGATTGATTAGCAACGCCAGCCCCGGTACCCGATAAAGCCGGGCTCCATGACTTGCCTGAACGGCAGGACGGGGAGGTGGGCTATCAGGGTCTTGAGCTGGGGGTTATCGGGTTGGCTGTCGATGGTGACCCGGGCGCCGGGGTTGATGCGGAGGTATCTGGCGCGGGTCTCTTCTGCTTCGGTGCGGGTCAGGCCGGGCTGAATGATAGGCTCGCGGAATCGCACGGCTCACCTCCTTGGTGCTTTGGTGCGGCTGCGAGCATGGCATCCCATTGTGCGCGGGTGCCAAACCCGGTAGTCGCCGCTGTTGCTGCACTGATCATTGCCATGGTCGCCTCCACCGGCACCAACTGCCAGCCTTCCGGCGCGACCATATTGCTGACGTCAGCAATATGGTCTGGCAGCTTGCCCGCCAACACAGCATCGATACGATCAAGCAGGTCGCAACCCCGGTAGTGTTCGGAAATGGTCTGCGGTATCGAGGCGCCGATGTATCCGTGTAGATCTCGCAGTAGCTCTGTTATGCGTTGTTGTTCGCTCATACATCCCCCAGCATTCTGATTTCGTCGTTCGTCAGGCCGGCGGCCCGGGCCTTGTCCATCACCCGCAGGCGCTCTGCATTGAGCGCATCAGCGCGGCGATCTGCATCGTTTGGCTCAATGATGTTCACCGGCGCCAGCCAACTTCCGCGCACCTTCACGGCGATCTCCTTGCTGACGTTGGCGTCGCTCCCCTGGACGCCCTTGCGTGTCGCCATGCGTGCGGCGGTGGATGCTGATCCGCAGACGTGGATCGGGTACTGATGCCCACGCCCCTCGGTGAGGTCGGAGTTGGTGTAAACCACCCAGACCTCTTTGGTGTCGGTAATGGTGATGTCGGTCATAGCGGCGCCTCCTCACCACCCAGGGCATTGAACAGGGCCGGGATGAACTGGGAGAGCTCGCCGGTCACTAGTGCAAAGTCGGCGTCCAGGCGGGCGGCCGGATCTTCGCTGGTAATGTCGTCGTTCTGCTCGCGCAGCTCCTCGCTGAACTTGAGGCGCTTGATGGAGAGGTCATCACCCAGCACGAAGCTGAGGCGCTCACCCCAGTTCAGGGCCAACTTGGTGACCAGCTTGTCGTTGGCGAGGTGGTTTTTCACCTCGTCGGTCATCAGGTCCTGCTGCTTGCAGCGGATGATCCCGCCGTGCTCCATGGCGCTGCGCAGCTCGGATTCATCCTCCAGGGTGAAAGCTGCTGGCAGATTTCCCTCTTGCAGCCATGCGGTCATGGTGATCTCGGGTGGGTTCTTGAGCGCCACCGGCACCACCGGCAGGCTGCCAATGGACTTGCGAAGCAGAGCCAGCACATCGTCCGCCTTCTTGGCGGAGGAGGCATCGACCATCAGCAGGCCGTCGGCCGGGTTGATCCAGGCGAAGGTGTTGGCGGTACGGCTGAACGCCCGGGGCAGCAGGGTGTGCAGCAGCTCCTCCTTGAGCGCTTCCTTCTCTTTCTTCTTGAGGGGGCGGCCCTGCTCGTACTCGATGGCCTCCACCTTCTCTGCCAGCGCCTCCTTGATGACGGTTGCCGGCAGGATCTTGTCCTCGCGGCGGGCACACAGCAGGATCTGGCCGGCGGCGGCATGGGTCAGGGTGCTGCCGAACTTGCCGAGTGGGCGGGTCCAGCCGAAGCGGGAAATATCCTGGCTGCCGCAGGGGGTGAAGGCGCACGCCTCCAGTTGGGTTTCCAGTTGTTCGGCGGTCAACTCGAACGGGCGGGTGAAGCGGTAAACTTGAAGGTTTTTAAACCACATGGTCTGGGTCCTTTGGTCGGTTAGTTGCGGGCTTTCTTGGCCTGCAGGTCGTGGATCTTCTTGGCTGCGGCCTCGGCGGTTTGCCGATCGCAGGTGATGCCGCCGGGCAGGATGAACTTGCCGGGCTGCTTGGGATGGGGCATGACGACGCCCAACCCGATGACTACTGCGCCGCAGTAGGGGTTTTCCGTGGCTTTCATGGGGGTCCTCGACATACCCACCGTTCCTGTGGGGATAGCGTTGGATGGGTTGGGGGTATCAGGCTGCGGACTGCTCTGGTAGTGATGGGGCTTCGTTGCCCCAGCAGTCCCAGCCTGGGGCGGCTGCTCTGGCAAAGAGCTCGATGCGTGGGACATCACCGCACAGTTTCTCGATCGCCTCTCGGCACTCGTGCGGCTTTTCGCTGTGGCGCCCCACCTTGGCTCGAATGACCGAGCGCACAGCCTTGTCTACTACCAGGTTGCTGACTTTGCCCTTGATGCCGATCAGGGCGCACTCCGCACCGGCCCGGGTTGCCCACCCCATACCGAAGTGGGGGTTGTCGTTTACGGTGCGCTTCTCCCACACCAAGCCGGTCATGGTCATGATCCGGAATCCCCAGGCTTGGCACAGGTCGATGGCCTCTTGTGGCATGCTGCCTACCCACCACATGACCAGCATGCAGTTGTCGTCTGCCAGCCTCGCCACTGGCAGCGCCTTCATGTCCTCTATCGATGTGACGCTGTACACCTGCGCAGCCCCGCTTTTCATTGAGCCGCCTGACTTCTTCGATTTGAATTGCCAGGCTGGGTCCGCGTAGATCACTCGGTACTTGTGGTTTGTGCTGTGGATGTCGATCTTCATGCAGCCTCCTTGTGCTGCTCAGCGTGCTGGCCAGCTGCGAACTTCTCCTCCCACAGCTTCACCTTGAGCTCGCAGGCATAGACGATCTGGCCGACCAGCTTCGCGCCGATCCCCTTCACCTTGTCCAGCTTGTTCCCCTGGTGGCTCATCACCTTGTAGAGGGTGTCGATCCCGGCCTCTTCCAGCGGCTTGATGGTGCGCGGCGGTAGGCCGCATTCATGGATGCTGACTGCCTTGGCCCATTCGGTGCGGGGTTGCAGGTGGGGGTGACTCTGCTCCAGTGCCTCCTGCATGAAGGCGAAGATGTCCTGCGTCATGGCATCAGGGGCCCCGGCACCATATGGCGTCGGGTAGATGGGGTTCATCCACTGGCTCAGCATGACCGAACAACCGGAGCCATCGGATTTCATGGCGTGCAGCTTCCAGTTGAGGTCATTGATGAGGTAGGGGAGGTTTGACTGCAGGCCGTGATCCACCAGGTAGACATTCCAGAGCGTGCCGTCCTCGCCCTTGTAGGTCTTGGCAAGGTGCTTGAACCAGACCAGCTTGGCATCACGGCAGCTCTCGAGCTCCATGATGACGCCGTGGCGGCTTTCCAGCTCACGATCCTGCTCGTTGATGACATCCAGCAGGTCTTTGATGCGGCGCTCGAGTTTCAGCACCTCGGCGCGGTAGGCGGCCTCATTGCTCTTGTGCTTGGCGATCGCGGTGCGCTGCAGCTCCAGCTGGTCGTTTTTCTCCTTGATGCGGCGCTTCATTCCTGCCGGGTCCATGGCCTTGAGGTCAGCCAGCTGGCGATCGGTCTGGCGGGAGGTGAATTGCAGGGCGCTGAATTTGGCCTCAATCTCGTTCAGGGCGCGCTGCGCCTTGTAGAGCTCGTCTGCCATGGCCTCCAGCTCGGCGGCGCCTTCTTGCCGTGCTGCTGCAATGCGCTGCTCGGCTTCGGCTACCTGCTGGCGCAGCTGGCTGACCAGGGCAGCCTGGGTGAGCAGCTCGCCATCCCGGCCTTCCAGCTCGCCGATCAGGGTGTTGAACTCGTCGATGTGGGCGTTGGCCGCCTCGCTGATCATGGTCAGGTTGGCGTTGAGCAGGGTTTCGAAGCTGCCGATGGCGGCCTTGGCCGGGGCGTCCGGCATCAGCAGGATGTTGCGGATCTGGCTGGTGAGGGTGTTCAGGGCGAGGCTGGTCGCCTCGCTGGGGTTCAGCGTGGTCATGGTTGGTCCTCTGGGATTGCAAAAGCCCCGTTGGCGGCGGGGCGGGTGATCAGTAGTTGATGGTCAGGTGGTCGATCTTGTTGCTGGCGATGTGCTTGATGAGGTTGATGGCTTTCCCCTCATCGATCCCCAAGCCCATCAGGTCCATCAGGATGGCGTTGTTGATGGTGCGGCGGTGCTCCATATCGGCGGCGCGCGCAGCATCCTCTGCGGCTTTCTGGCGCTGCTCGTCGGCGATGCGCTGACGCTCTTGTTCTGCGGCGCGGGCGGCAGCCTCTTCCGCCTGGTGTGCGGCGTTGGCTTCGGCCTGCTGGCGGGCCAGCTCGGCGGCTTCGGCATCGCGCCGGGCTTGTTCTTCACGTTCACGGGCGGCCTGGGCTTGGCGCTGTGCCTCCTGCTCGCGGTGCTGGGCGGCTTCACGCTCCAAGCGCTGGCGATTCTCTTCCTGAAGGCGGGCTTGCTCCGCCGCCTGCTCGGCTATCAGGCGCTCGCGGTCTATGCGATCCTGTTCGGCCTGCTTCTGGCGCAGCTGCTCCAGCTCTGCCTGCTCGGCTTCGTACTTCTGGCGGGCTGCCAGGGCCTCGCCGAGGCGCTTGGCGGCGAGCTCCTTGGCTACGGTCGCCTGGGGCAGCAGCTCTTGCCAGGTGTCGTCCAGGGGGTTCTGCTCGGCCTCCTGCAGCATGGCCTGCAGGTTGGCGGCGGCGATCTCGATGCTGGCAGAGGATCCCAGTTCATTGAGGCGGGCCAGTCGGGATTGCAGTGCTGCCACCCGGGCCTCCTCTGCCGCTTCGTACTGGGTGAGCGGGGCGCGCACCTCGTCTTTCAAGGTGTCCAGGGTGTCGCGCAGGGTTTTGCGGTTGGCGTCGATGCGCTTGGGGATCTCCTTGTACTGGTCGGTCAGCTCTTTGCCGAGCCCGTCCAGGTAGGTCTTGGTGCGGGCGACAGCATGGGCGACGCTGGCGATCTCCTTGCGGCCCTTGGCGGTGGTGATGTCGGGTACCAGGCTGGTTGCCTTCTGGCGAATGTCGGCCAGCAGTTCAGCCACGCCCTGGCCCTCGGTGAACAGGGCGACGGCGGTAGTGGGTTCGATGACAACCAGTTGGGCCTGGGTGTTGTCGGTCTTGGCTTGTTCGGTCATGACGGGTCCTTAGGATTGAAAAGGCCCGCAGTGAGCGGGCCTGATGAGTTATTGCTGGGCGCCGTTCCCGGCACTGAGTTGCTTCTTGCGCTCGCCGGCGATCTGCTTGATACCTGCGATGATGTTCTGGTCGCCGGTTTCGTTGGCCCAGGTCCAGGCGGTGGTGTAGGCCTGCTGCCACTCGGCGGCGTCGCCGGATCCCTCGATGGCGGCGCAGTGGTCGGCGTAGGCGTTGGCGTGGTCGGCCTGGGCGGGTTCGGCCACCTGCTCGTGCTCCAGGGTGACCGGTTCAGTGCTCTGGCCACGGATGGCATCCAGGGCGCGGCTCTTTGCGGGTACCCCCTGTTGCGGTTGGTTGCCGGGGATCTCGTTGATGATGATCTCCTTGCCCTCCATCTCCTCGGCGGTGGGCTCGCTACCGATCTCCGGCCAGGCCTTGCGCAGCGCCTGCGCCTCTGTGCACTTGGCGAGCTGGGCATAGGGCCGCTTGCGCCACATGGCGTTGGGGCACTCGGTCTTGCCGCTCTGGGTGGCGTAGTTCTCCTTCCAGCGCTCCAGGGCGTGGAAGGCAACCCGCTGGCCGTTGACCATCTTATAGACGGTGTACTTGCACCACTGCGGGTAGGTGACCTTGATCTTGGCGCTCTGGTTGTAGGGGTCTTGGAACTCTTCGGTGACATCCGGCCCGAACACGGGTTCATCGGCCCCCGCGTAGTTGCCGGAGCGATCGGCCTGGATCCGGTACATGCCGATCCCGGGCATAGGTACATCCCGCCAGACTTTCTCCTTGGAGCGGGCATCAGTCACCTGCATGGGGACGAGGTGGACCGGCTTGAGCAGAATGTCCAGGCCGCGAGCCTTGCAGTAGTCGATAGCCATGACCACCGAATCGGGGTTGGCTCCCGGGTAGATGGTGTTACACAGGGCGTTCCAGGTCGGTTCGTCGATGCCTCGCTGGACGAGAATGGGGAACTGGGCGGCGAAGTTATCGGCCGCCTGCTGCTTGATACTGGTGATGTTGCTCATGCTGCTTTCCTTGTCGCCCAGGCTGGGCGCTGGAGGGGTTTGAAGTCGTGCCAGTCGTTGTTGACCCGGCAGTCGTGGAAGCGATGGAGGTCGCGGCGGAACAGGTCCTTGCCTGCATCCTTCCAGTCATCCGTAAGGGGGCGCACCCGCACCGGGTAGCGGCCACAGTTCACGCTGGTGCTGACAGCCAGAAAGACGAATTCCGGCTCCTCGCCCATCACCCGGTGGAAGCCTTCGGAGTACATGGCATCCTGCACGTGGTAGCGGAAGTCCTCGACATGGCGCTCGAAGCGCCCCATATCGTCCACCGACTTCACGTCGATCATGATGGGGTGATTGCTCAGGTGGCGGTCGGGGCGGATCCGGCACAGCTCCTGGGTCTGGGGGTCAATCCAGTAGAAGGAGGCCTCGCTGTGCCCTTCCTGCTCCAGCAGCCAGCGTGCGTCCGGGTGGGCCATCACGCTGTCACGCATCAAGTAGAGCTTGCGGCCTTCTTCGGCATCCATCACCGTCTTGCCCAGCTCTGCGCAGCTTGCCAGGAACTCGGCCTCTTCTGCCTTGCCAGCGTTGGTGCGGCGGTTGAACGGTGGGGCGATGATGAAGCGGTCTTTGAACTCGTCGGGCTCCAGCAGCAGGCAGTGGATGGCGCTGCCCATGTCGAAGGCCTTGAGCTTCTCCTGGTCGAGCGGGGCATTCTTGGCCCAGATATAGGTGGCCGGGCTCTCGGCTATCTGGTCGAGCTGACTTTTGCTGACCCCGGGGCCGGCGTGGTACTCCTCGTTGGAGAGGCCGAACACCCTGCCAAGCGGGTGTGCGGCGGAGGTGTCGGCGATGGCATTCATGCTGCGCTCCTTTGCTGGTACTGCTCCCATTGCTGGTCGCTCATGGCGTCGTGCAGGGCGGCGAGGTGACTACGCCAGGCGGCCTGGGCGAGCTCTGCCAACCCGGCATCGACCACCTGGTCAATGAACTGCATCAGCGGTGCTTGCCGGCCTTCATGCATCAGCAGCCAGATGGCCTGGTTGTAGTGGCGGTACTGGTCGGCGTTGAGCTCGCCCAGCAGGGTGGCCGGGTCAGTTTCGAGCATGCCGGCCAGCAGCAAAGGGCGGTTTGTCGCGGTCCACTCGGCGATCCACTCAGCCTTGGCGTTGGCCTCGGCTTCGCGGCTCTCCAGCAGGGCGAGCAGGGTGGTTTCATTGGTCATGGCTACATCTCCATTTCCAGTCGCAGGGCGCGCTGCTCTTGATACACCTCGATGGCGCGGCGGGCAGAGGCTTTGTTGCGGGCCACCCGCGCCTGTTCGGCGGATGGGGCGGCGTCTACGTGGTACTTGCGGCGGGTGGGTGGCACCATCGCGCCGCGAAAGCCCATCAGCTGGGCCTCGGTCAGATTTTTCATGGTCTGGGTCCTGTGGTGGTTAAAAACAAAAACCCCAGCACGAGGGCTGGGGTTGTTGGTTGAAACTGGCGCTGGTTAGCGTGGCTGCATCAGCGATTTGGTGCGCCGAGTGACGGAAGCCAGGGTTAGCTTCATCAGATCGGCTAGGTCGTCATTGCTCATCAGGTCGAGCATGCGTTGCATGTCGCGCGGGTCGGTGGGGTCAATGACGTGGGCACAGTCGGCAACCGGCCAGAGGGTGAGGCTATCCCCGCCGTGGCGGCCGCTCATGCTGCCGCTGTCTGGCTCGATGCTGAGCATGTAGCGGGTGGCGCCCAGCTTGTGGCAGAGGGCCTTGGCCAGTTGCTGCCCGCTGCATTTGTGTAGTTCGCTGGCAACGGGCGGGAAGGGGATGTCGTCTACCAGTGTCGCCAACTCGCGGCGATGGATCTCATCGGCCATGCGGTTGAATTCGGCGATGTAGGCTTCTTTGATGGTGGCCGCTTTGGTGCCGGTGAAGCCCATGACCAGAAACATGAAGCCGTCTTTGGTCATGTTCCACGCCTTACGGGTTTCACCTTTCAGATCAAGATATTCAACCGCCTCAAAATTGAGGGCGTTGAATTCTGTCGAGCATCCGAGAGTTTCGATCTTGCGTAACAGGTTGTCGTGGCGCTTGCCGAAGGCATCGGCGACTTTGAGCGAGGTGGTCATCAGGGCGCCGCTTTCGACAACGGCGACGAGGTTCTGCATGATAGCGGGGGCAATGGCTTGAGTATTCATGGTCAATTCCTCTTGTAGAGTGAATCGCCACCAATGACGCCAATCATCTGGTGGCGAACTGAGCAGGGTTGGCGTACCGGCTACAAGAGACCCGGCGCCCCGAAGGGCCCCCGCCCAGCCCGCCATAACTGACAGGTACTGCTGGGCCGCGCATAAAAAAACACGCTAGCGCGTGTCGATGCGCTCTTGTAGGTTCAGGACGCCAATCCCGGCAACGGATTTTGCCGTTGCTTTTATAGTATCTAGAAACATTGGCATGGTTGTCAATCCATGAAAAAGCCCAGCAGTGGCTGGGCTTGGTATAAATGTTATGCGTTAAGGTTAAATCGGCGGCTTGCAGGAGGAGAGCTCATCGATCCCAGACTGGGGATTCGAAGGAAATTTGGCTTTCGCGCTGATCCCCTGAAATAAGATATCCATGTCTTTTGGCGACAAGCCTGCCCCACCATCTGGACCGTAAGCTGCATTCAGCAAAAAAGCCTGCCCTTTATCTGTGTCTGGCTTTACAAGCACAACCTTAATGCTCGGGGCGCTATAAACCACGGTAGATTTTAGCTTTACGCCATTTATCGTCACCGCAACGTCAGTAAAAGTTTCGCTTTTACTGCGAATTCCAGAATAAAACCTACTTGGCAGAGACAGAGCCATACTGCCTTGCCTGTTTATAACAAGCCCGATTATGTCATCCTCTGCCCTGGCTGACACGGTGCTTACCCCGGTAAGGTAATCGCAGTTATCGTCAACAATCCAGCCATTCCACTTGTTTTCTGGCTCTCCAGCCATAGCTTGTGCCGCGAGAAGCAATAGCATTGGCATTAAAATCTTCCCAGGTCGATTCATAACCCCTCCTTGTTTCGAAGGGGGTATTATGGATCTGTTTGGGGCGGCTGTCAGCCTGCAACCCCCTGATGCAAGGGGCTCCAGGCTGGCCACTGTTGCCAGTGGCTAGCTGTCACCTTCCAGCGCCATGTTCCGGTTTGACGGGTTAATGGCGATCTGCCGGGCCAGCAGATTGCGAGCGGTGACTGCCCAATCCGAATTGTTAAAGAGCGGTGCAATCCTGAATTCAGGCTGCAAGAAGCCAAGACACACTCGCGGTGTCTATTAAATGCGTCTTGGCTTGAGCCCTATGCGGGGGAGGGCTCGACCCTGTTATCAAACTGCGGCGCGGTGAAGCTCAGCGCGCCATTTGAGAAGGTTGTTACTCGTGGTGAGGCCGGTGGTGCGCTTCTGGGCTGCACGGGCGGCAACAATCTGGTGCCGCTCGGTGGCCATCATGGCAACCGCCAAGCGCTGCTTGATGGTTCGGCGGCGGGCGGCGTTGCCGTTCAGGCGGTCGGCGATGGCGGCAACGATCTGGTCGGCGCGTTTCGCGGCCCTGGAAAAAATGCGCTTGGTCATGGTACATTCACTCCTGTTGGCGAGTTGGTCCTCGCTAATACCCACCTGACTATTCATATTCATGCTGGGTCCTGTTGCTGGGGTTGGTCCCCCGGCGCAATGACTGGGGGTGGTTCCCTGGTCCGTCAAAGCCCCGCCCTGTGCGGGGCTTTGTCGTTCTTACGCGCTGGTGAGGCGCTTCACTGCTGCCCTGGCTGGGGCTGGGTCCTGTTGCCGGGTGTCTAAGTTCTGTGTGGTGGCCGGAGCTGATCCCGGCACATTCTGTTTTCGAGGAAGACCCTCATGGACTTGAACCGCACCGATGGGCGTAGCATCAGCCTGCACATTCACCACAACTGTCATTGGCACTGATTGAGAAGCAGGCTCCGATATTCATTCGGGCTTGGTGTCGTACGGCGTACCAACTCCACGAGAGCCTCGGTCACTTGAGCTTCCTTTCGCCTATACACTCCGTGCCAGTTTCGCGTCTGGTCGCGCAGTGCCAATGCAGTTGTGTTCTGGCCTTTTACTCCGCCAGAGCGGGAGTTTTCCCAAGACCTTCACCACGATTGGCCGCCTTCCACGCTGCCCCTTGTTGCTCCCGGCCTTGGTCGTTCTCTCAAGAGGACGATGTGCAAACTGTATTCTTTAGAGAACGATTGGTCAACACCGATCTCTAAAATAAACGATATTTTTTTTGAACAACAAAAAACCCGCCGAAGCGGGTTAAGGGGAGGGAGAGGAGAGGGGGTTACTTGATCTCGTTGCGCCTCAGTTCTGACAACTTGCCAAGCACGATAGCCTCACTGGATGTGACCGTGCCAAGCCTTGGATCGTCTACACCGTAAACCCATCCATCAATCCCCGACATTGCCCTTAGCAGCCGCGCTTGATCATTCTTTTCGAGCCTGATCAGCATTACAGCACCCTCCTCTGGAGTGCGGTCAGCCAAGCTGAAGATGCAGATGTCACCGGCCACAATGCCTGATTTTGATAGGTGATCGTTTGTGGCCTCGATGGCAATGCTGTGGCTTTGGTTCTCTGCCACCACATACCGCCCGCTATTCATGTTCGGCAGCATATCTGTTGCCAGGTTCCCCACGTCATCCAAGGTCCAGACCGGCACTTTATCCGAATTGAACTGAATGTCGTTCAGCAGATCACCACTGCTGCGGCCGGTGTATAGCCATATGGGATCAACCTTCAGCACCCTGGCAATGGAAATCAGGGATGACACTCGCATTTCACGATTCGGGTTATTGATGGTGTTGCTAATCACGCTCTTGGATAAGCCGGTACGGCGCGCAAGCTCAGACATGCTGATGCCCAACTCTTGCAGCTTTTCCTCAAGGCGTTGCCCGAAAGTTTTCATCAATAACCTCTTGTTCTCTTTAGAGACTAAATTGTAATTCCTTGACTGATCACTTTGGGAGACGTTGAAGATTGACATCGTTCTCTATAGAGGACATCATTTGCATGTCACCATGCACAGGACCCAGACCAATGAAGAAACATGAAGTAATCGGCTATTTCGGCAATATGGCCCGCGCCATGAAAGCGATCGGTATTTCCCGCAGTCTTGCCGTGAAGTGGGGGGAGGTGATCCCAGCCCAGCATGCAGTCAGCTTTGTCATCGCCAGCAATGGCGAGCTGCGGCTGGGACTGGAGGATTACCCCCTGATCAAGGAGCAAGACCACCCTACCCAGCAGGCTGCCTGACCAGCGGCCAACTCTACCACCCAACACAGAGGACCAACCCCATGGGAAGAGTATCGCTCCCCGATCATGAAAATATGAGCACCCGCTCCCCGCTGCGGGTGCGCGGTACCCCGGCCCAGCGCCAGGTATGGCAGGAAGTCGGCGCCGAGTGTGGCATGACCGAAACCGCATTTGCCCGCACCTCGCTGCTGATCCTGCTCAAGGCCATATCTCAGCATGAGCCGCAAATCCTGGCGAGAGCCGTCAAACGGGCCAATCGGAGCCTGCTCGAGCAGGGATTTCCGCCCGTCACCGTTGAGGAGATCCTGGATGGCTCCGGTCTGCCCGAGCGCGGCCTGCTCCAGTTCAGCCAGGAAGACGAGGCCGCCTACAACGAGGAGCGCCCACTGCGCCCCCTGCAAAAACTCATCAACTTCGTCCTCGGGAGGTAACCCCATGACTATGCAACTCCGTCCGCCGCGCCCTGCATCCCAACATGTCAGTGATCGGGACAACATCATCCTGAAATCGGTCATGCATGAGCTGGCCCTGGCCCTCGATGAGCCGCTGATTTCGACTGCCCACGCCGCCGGCACTGATCGTCAGGCCGTTCGTCTGGCACGCGAGCTCGAAGCCCGCACCCTTGAACGTGCCGAGGCACAACCCAGCGCATAGGCAGCACCTGCCCGGCTCACCACCGGGCAGCAATACAACAGGACCCAGCAATGACCAATTCAACCATGGCCCATGGGGGCCACCCCTTGCCCCATGACCTCAACCACTGCCCTCTGTGCGGCTGTGAGCTGCAATCTGGTACCAATGACCTCGCCTACGAGTGCCCCACCTGTGAGTACACCGAGCAGGAGGTGACCAATGCGTAAGTCTCCAGTCGCGGCGGTATGCCGCAACACCTTCAACCTGTTTGATGAAATCGTCGTGGACAACTTTGCCGGTGGCGGCGGCGCCTCTACAGGGATCGAAATGGCGCTAGGCCGTAGCCCCGAAATCGCCATCAATCACGACCCTGATGCGATAGCCATGCACACCGTCAACCACCCCAGCACTGAGCACTATTGCGAATCGGTGTGGGACATAGTGCCGCGTGACGTGGTAGCTGGTCGCCCTGTCGGGCTGGTCTGGCTGTCGCCTGACTGCAAGCACTTCTCCAAGGCCAAGGGCTCAACCCCGGTCAGCAAGAAGATCCGGGGCTTGGCATGGGTTGCCCTGCGCTGGGCTGCCCAGGTTCGCCCCCGGGTGATCATGCTGGAGAACGTCGAGGAGTTTCAGACATGGGGGCCGCTGATTATCGATAAGGAAGGCAATTCCCGCCCAGATCCAGCCAAGAAGGGGCGCACCTTCAACAGTTTCGTCAATGCCTTTCGCCGCCAAGGCTACAAGGTGGAATGGCGCGAGCTGCGCGCCTGTGACTACGGCACACCGACCATCCGCAAACGCCTGTTTCTTATTGCCCGCCGCGATGGCGCACCCATCGTTTGGCCAAAGCCAACCCATGGAGCACCAGATAGCGCTGAGGTGAAAGCTGGCAAGTTGCTGCCGTGGCCAACTGCTGCAGACATCATCGACTGGTCGATCCCTTGCCCGTCGATTTTCGAACGTAAGCGCCCACTGGCCGAGAATACCCTGCGCCGGATCGCCAAGGGGCTGGATCGCTTCGTTATCAACGCTGAACAGCCATTCATTGTGCCGATAGATGGCAAGTCGGCTTTTGCTCCATTCATCACAGAGCACGCCAACGCCAGCCATCAGCGCAACATGCCTGCAGATGAGCCACTGCGCACCATCTGCGCCCAAGTCAAGGGGGGGCATTTTGCGCTGGTGTCGCCTGTCATCGCCCGCCAGTTCGGTCGTTCTGTAGGCCAATCGGTGGAGGAGCCGCTGGGGACGGTGATGGCAAAGGCAGACAAGAGCCAGCTGGTAACCGCCTTTCTGGCCAAGCATTACACCGGAGTGGTAGGGGCTGAACTGACCAAGCCGCTGCCAACAGTGACCACCGTTGACCATAACGCACTGGTAACCAGTCATCTGGTAAAGCTACGGGGCACCTGCCAAGACGGCCAACCAGTAACCTACCCCATGCCTACCGTCACTGCTGGCGGGCTGCATGTTGGAGAGGTGCGAGCATTCCTGCTCAAGTATTACGGCAACGACTCAACCACCCCCTGCTCCGAGCCCCTGCATACAGTTACGACTCGGGACCGGTTCGGTCTGGTCACTGTACGCGGTGAGGATTATCAGATCGTCGATATCGGCATGCGGATGCTGGAACCCCATGAGCTGTTCGCTGCTCAGGGTTTCCCGGCTGACTACGTGTTCGCCAACGATGCCAACGGCAAGAAGTTCACCAAAACCGCGCAGGTGGCCCGCTGTGGCAATGCCGTATGCCCGCCGCTTGCTGCGGCTCTAGTGCGCGCCAACCTGCCTGAGATGTGCGCAGATGCGCAGGTGGAGGCAGCATGAACACCGTTATCAAATTCCCGGGGGCAGGCGCCCCCATTTCCAAACCTATCAGCAGAGGTAGCAACGTGAGCGAAAATGCCCGCAATGGCTTCCGCCTCGCTTACTCGTCGATGCTGAATGCCCCCTGGTACAAGGATGTTGCCAAGAAGTCCGTGTGGCTGCATTTGCTGCTGGATGCGGCCTACGAGAGCCGTGAAGTCACCTTCAATGGCAACCGCCTCACCATTCATCGTGGTCAGCTGGCTTGCTCTGCTCGTTCGCTCGGGAAAGCGTGTGGCGTATCTGAGGATCAGGCTCGCCGGGCGCTGGACTATTTCGAGGAGGAGGGAGCGATCAGCAGGACGACCAAGCAGGGCAAGAGTGGTTACACCATCATCAGCCTGCTGAATTTCGACGCTTATCAGCGCGGAGTTTCGCAACACTTTAGCGCGGAGTATGGTGCGGAGTTTGATGGCGCGCCAGATATGGGGTTAGAGGGTGATCGCCAACTCAGCGGCGCGGAGTTAGGTGCGGAGTATCATGCCGAAGATCTTATCATTAATAACAATATAAACTCTGAAGATAATAAACAGATCTCTTGTTCTGTTTCTGACGAAACAAAACCGGCTAAAAAAACGGCAGAGCCATCAGCGGATTCTCTGGCTGTGCTGAACCACCTCAACGCCGCATGCAATCGCCGCTATCAGGCCAAGCCAACCACCCTGCAGAACATCAACGCCAGACTGGCGGAGGGCTACTCCGTGGCCGATCTGCAACTGGTGATCGACTTCAAGCGCGAGCACTGGTCCGCAAACCTGAAAATGGCCGAATACCTGCGGCCAATGACCCTGTTTGCGCCGCAGAAGTTCGCCGGGTACCTGGCTGGCGCCCAACGCTGGGTTCAGATCGGTCGCCCGCGCTGTCTGAACGGCGAGTGGGAGGGCTTCGAGGGTAAGCGCAAGCCGATGTCCAACATTGCCGCCGCCCAGCAGCAGGCGCGCAGTCTCATCGAATCGGGAGCTGTCAGCTATGACGACGACACTCCCCTCTAACGTGACCGCACTGCCAGCCAACCAGGATGCACCCGCCATGAGCGCCCGCATGGCCGCATTCATCGCTGAGGAGCTGCTGCCGCTGATGGCCGGGAGTTGGCCTGCCAGCGCCAACCAGCTGGATGCCAATGCCCGCGGTGTGGCGTTGGCTTGGGGTGGCGTGCTGCGCGGGTTCACTCCAGCCCAGATCCGGGAGGTGGTGCAGGACATGGCGGCCGATGTGGAGCGCCAGTTCGCCCCGCGTCCGGCAGAAGTGCGGGCAGAGATACTGCGCCGGCAGCCAGCCACGGCCGCACCAACCAGGGCACCGCGGCTGGAGATGTCCATCAGGGCATGCGAGATGGAGGCGACCGTGATTGTGTTGCAGCGTGACGGCGACGTGACGAGCGAGGCGGTGCAGGTTGAGCTGGACAGGATACTCACCGAACGCCGCCAGCGCGGTTACACCATCACAGGGAGGATTTAGGGATGTTCAACCAAGACGTGATCGCCGCGGTCAAGGCCGCGAAATTCTGCCGGGTGGTGATCTATCCGCCCGTTCGGGGTTGGTGCGGGGAGCGTGTGCAGCTCGAGGTGGCCGACGAGATCGATGCGCTGGGATACACCGATCAGCAGCGTGGCGCAGGGCATTGGTTGGTGCAGAGCACGACGCCGGAGCGAGTGGCGGAGGAAGCCGCACGGCTGAGAGCCGCGCCAGTGCTGGCGTTGCGAGGCGGTGACTCATTTGGGGTTGTGGATAACTTCGAAGGGGAGGGCCTTGCCAACCAGTGACAATCGGTATATCGCGCCGTAACATGTTTCAGGCCGGACCTAGACCACCCGGCCGTTGACCAAAGGACCCAGACCATGACCAAACCGCATACCCGAGATCTATCCATCGCGACCCAGTTGGGGCGCGTGATATCCATCATGAGCGACGGCAAGGCCCGCACCCTGCGCGACATCGAGCGCGAGTGCTGGAGCCGCTACGGCCACGCCGACACCCAGGCCGCCATCAGCGCCAGACTGCGTGAAGTTTGCTGCTACGGCTGGGCGAAGCACTCCAGCAACCAGAATATCGACGGCAAGCAGGTGTGGCATTACCACCTGACCCCGCTCCCCACTACCGAGGCTGTTGCGGCCAAGGCGGTGGCAGCATGACAAACTTCCTCGGATTCAAACTATCCACCTCGGATGTTGTGCGCACCGTGAGCCTTGGTGATGAAATCCTATGCGATAACTTCCCGGTATTTCGCGCCGGTTACTCATTCTGCCACCCCAACCCGCGCAATGACAGGGCCGCCAAACGCCAGCGTGCCGCCGCCAAGCGCCGCAACAAAGCCAAGCGGGGGTGAGCATGAGCTACCCCAAGTATTTTCTGCGCAGCCCAGATATCCGGGTCCGCGCCAGCCAACTGGTCGCCAGCCTGCCGGTTGACCAGGACAAGCCGCTGGTTATCGAAATCAAGGAGCTGACCCGCTCCCTGGCCCAGAACTCAATGCTCTGGGCATGCCTCACCGACATCGCCGAGCAGGTGGTCTGGCACGGCCGCAAGCTCGCCAAGGAAGACTGGAAGCATGTGCTCAGCGCTGCACTGTACCAGCAGGACGTAGTGCCGAACATCGACGGCAACGGGTTCGTGGTGCTGGGCAAGTCCACCTCCAAGATGACCGTGCGCGAGATGCGCGATCTCATCGAGCTGGCCCAATCCTTCGGCGCCCAGCAGGGCGTGAAGTTCGGGGATGAATCCCGCCGCGGCTTCGACTGGGTGGCGGCATACGGGAGGGCGGCAGCATGAGCAAGACCAAGGCTGACAAGCAGCATCTCTCCGACGTCGCCTCCCTTGGTTGCATTGCCTGCCGCAATGCAGGGCATGGCACCACACCAGCGGAAATCCACCATGTGCGCTCTGGATCTGGCATGGCCCAGCGCGCCGAGCACACACGGGTGCTACCGCTTTGCCCGCGACATCATCGTGCCTGCTACCCCACAGGGTTCCACGCTGCCCCGCGTTCCTGGCAACAAGATCACGGCAGCGAGGAGACCCTGCTGGAGCAGGTGGCCAGAGAAGTCACCGAACTGCGCAAGAACACCATCGGGAGGGCGGCATGATCCACCTCACCGCCCTCGATGCGGCCCGGTTACTGGGTAGCAGCCCGAAGGTCAGGACCGCAGCCAACCAGGTGCGCAAGGCCCAGCAGGTCATGTCCCTGCACGACAAGGTGCTGACCCAGCTGGTCGGCCTACCTGACCCCGCCACCGAGCTGTTGTTTCACCCCAAGCGCAAATGGCGCTTCGACTACGCCTGGGAGGAGCAGAAGCTCGCCCTCGAAATCCATGGCGGGATCCACTCCGGCGGCCGGCACACCCGGGGGAGGGGGTTCGTAGAGGATCGGGCCAAGATGAACGAGGCCTCCCTGCTCGGGTGGACCGTGCTGGAAGTTACCCCGGAACACATCAAATCCGGCCAGTTGCGCGCTTGGCTGCTCGCCGCCTTCAATCAGGACCCAGACCAGAGGACCAAACCATGACCCACGCTATCGAAATGGCACTGCGCCTGTTCTCACCAAAGGGGGCGCTGCATGAGCCGACATCCAGCAACTTCAATGCCCTTGGGTGGGATGATTTTATCGGCGCCCTGCAGGTGGCCGCAAAGAACAACCCCCAGGGGCTACAGTTCCTGATGGCCGATCACCTGGGGGACGAGCAGGCCCTGGCGTCATTGCTGGCGTACTTCAGCACCACGCTGGACAGCGACGAGGCCGGTGGCATGGCCATGGCTATCCTGCTACGCCGCCCCCTGCCTGAGCAGCTGGAACACTTGGTGCTGTCTCACCCGCACTATGACAAGGAGCGCCGCCGTGCCGCCGTGGTGATGGAGAAGGCCAAACGAGCTCACCGCGCAGGCAATGACCTCGAGTACCAGCGTCTGCTGGCCGAGCGGAACGGGATCCTGCAGTTGGCTCGCGACCACTGTGTCGCCGAGATGCTTCGGTCAGGGCGTTGCCCTCACTGCAGGGGAACCGGATTGCGGCCACGCCGGGGGGACGAGTGCCCGAAGTGCCACGGTACCGGACGAGTAGTGCCCGATGCTGAGTTGGTGTCGCGCCGGTTCGGCCAAGAGATGCGGCAGGCCGTAGAGCGTGCTGTTGATGAGGTGATCCACCAGGCGTCAGATCTGGCCAAAGTCATGGGCCGACAAGTGAGGGAGATGCGGGCGGATTAGGCGCGGAGCGTTCGCCGCCGAGCAGGCGCAACCCCATGAATAGACGCAGTGATTGAATCTACCCATCCCCGGCGTTAGTATTGCTCAAAGATGGCCAGAGTCCCCGTGACCCTGGCCTTTTTCATTTCTGGCCCGCCTTGTGCGGGCTTTGTCGTTTCTGGAGGGGCGATGACGCCTGACAAGGATCCACAGAACTACAGCGTGCTCGCCTATCTGGCATTCGGCGGGCTGAGCGTATGGGGAGGGCTTGTGACCTACATACAGACGGTGAAACGCGAGGGAAGGCAGTTCCGATGGGTCGAGGCGCTGCTGCAGGTGGTGGTGTCAGGGTTCGCCGGGATGTTGACCATGCTGCTGAGCTGGTACATCGCAGCCCCGCTCCCGTTGTGCGGCTTCATGGCTGGCCTGGCTGGCTTGATGGGGTCGAAAGCACTGGAGCTGTACGAACGCCGGGCAACCGGCTGGATGGGAGGGAAGGAGTGATGGTGAAAATGCGCTGGGTAGATGAAGCCCGTAGGCATATCGGGTTGACGGAGATTAAGGGGCCCCAACACAACCCCGAGATCGTGGCGATGTGGAAGGCCATCAAGCGGGGTGGCATCCGTGATGATGAAACCCCGTGGTGTGCCGCCTTTGTTGGAGCGTGCCTAGAGCGGGTCGGTATTCAGTCCACCCGGTTCGAGGGTGCGCGTTCCTATGCCTCCTGGGGGGAGAAGCTGGAAAAGCCGGTGGCAGGCTGCGTAGTGGTGTTTTCCCGGGATGGTGGCGGACACGTTGGGTTCGTAGTGGGGCAGGACAAGGCTGGCAATCTGCTGGTATTGGGCGGCAACCAAGCGGACGCGGTGAACGTGAAGGCGTTTCCTCGCTCTCGGGTAACCGCATACCGCTGGCCCGCCGGTGAGCCGAAGCCTGTGGGGGAATTGCCTGTGATGGCTGCGGCAGAGTTCTCGAAGTCCGAGGCATAGGCGCAAGCCTTGCCAATATCGCCGGATAACCGGTAACAGCAGAGGAGAGTGCGATGGAACACATCGTTGAGGTGGTCATCAACTGGATTGTCATCCTGATGGCTGTAGTGGGCGGCGCGTCCATGGTGGTGCAGGGGCTGGCCAAGATCGCGGCCGTCACCCCTTCCACCCGGGACGATGAGGTGATCGGGAAGGTGCAGGCCTTCTTGGTTGGCCTGACCAAGGTGCTGGACAAGCTGGCTATGAACCTGCCGGCTGAGAAAGCCAGGAAGCAATAACATGAACAGCTTGCTCCAACTGCTCGACATTCTAACGGCCCTTCTGGGCCGCTGGCTTAAGCAGGAGAGGGCAAGGGAGGTGCAGGAACGCTATGACAAGAATCATGCGGACCCACAGGGGTGTTTTGCTGAGCGTTTCGGTGCTGCTTCTGGTCAGTTGCCAGACAGCTCCAAGCCAAACAGCGAACTGCCCGCCACCCACACCCAGGCTGACATGGAACCCCGCCGCTAATGGCGGGGTTTGTCTTTCTGGGGAATCCACAGCCGACCTACTGGACTATCTCGATGCACTGGAGCGATGCGGTGGTTAATGGCATTACCGTGACCGGGGTTGTTACTCAGGTGAGGGAGTATGACGGGAGTCAGGCCCTGGTCACCCTGAATACTGGCGTCTCCGTCGTGGTACCGGCTACCCATGAGCCTGTACCTGGTGATGCCATCGTAGAAGGCGAGCTATCCCTCTAAATGGCAAAGACCGACTGGGCACAGCTCAATGCAGAGTTCCTGCAGGAGCATGAAGCGACAGGCATCAGTGCGAAAGACTGGTGTGACAGCCGCGGCCTGAACTACAACTCGGCGCGTCGCTATTTGAAATCTCGGGGGCAATCCCCTGCGCAACCTGATAAATCTCGCGTAGCTGCGCAATCTGCGCATTCCGAAGTGCGCAAAACTGCGCAATCTGCGCAAAGTGCGCAAACCAAGGGGAATGAGGCCAAGGCCAAAGGGGGAGAGCGAAGAGGGGAGAAGTCCTCCGCATCCACTCACACCCCGGCAGACTCAGCCCAGAACCCGAAAACAAACGGCCGGGACAGCAGCGGCCGCTTCACCGAGGGCAACCCTGGCAACCCGAACCCGGTCACGAAGTGGAAGCCCGGCGACCGTCCGGCGCTGACCCATGGCGGCTATGCCAAGTTCCTCGATGCCGAGGAGCTGTTCGACCAGGCCCGCGAGCTGCAACTGCGCGACGAGCTGGACTTCACCCGGGCTCGCGTCATCTCCGTCACAAAGCTGCTCAAGGGGCTGCAGCAGGACCTGGTCACGGCCAGCGAGATGACCGACCGGATCGCGCTCTATGACAAGATCCTGAAAGCAGAGCAGGCCCTCGACCGCAACATCCAGCGGATTGAGTCCATCGAGCGGACCCTGAGCGCCCTTCGCATCGACGAGGTGAGCGTGCCCAAGATTGAGGAGGACACTCGCCGGATCCGGGCTGCGGCCCGCAAGCTGACCGCCGAAGCCGATCGGCTCGAGAAGGATGGCGGTAGCGAGGCCACCCCTGTCAGCGAGATGGTGACTGAGCTGCAGGGGATGGGGACTGGTGGGCTGATGTCGTGATAGTATTTACAAATGTCATTAGCGCGGGTTGGTGAGATGAAAATTTACAGCGTGGGAGAATCAGGAGCTTTGGTGAGCATTGGTGATGATAGCGTGCTGCCAAAGGATGTAAGTCACGCCCTACGCCGTGGTGAGAGGCTAACCTATTGTCTGACGGATGCGATGGATGGCTTTGATGGTGGCTCTGTTACGTTTGAGCCGACATTGATATATCAAGATGGCAAACTTCATGAGTGTGGGTCTGTAATCCGGGATGCCAGAGAAGCTCAGGCATTCGCAGAGTATTACGAGCGTTACACAGAGCTCACCCCATGCAGGAGCCAGCCATGAAACAAGTAGCCACAGCTTCAACAACACCAACCCGCCTCGGCGGGTTTTTTATTGCCTGAGATCCCACGATGACCGAACTCGACACCTCCGCCATGACTGAGCAGGAGCAGATGGCCTACATCCGCTCGAAGCTCAGCGATAAGTGGTGGCGGATGAACAACCTCTACATGATCGAGAACGAGCAGGGCCAACTGGTGCGCTTCCGGCTGCGCCCGGCGCAGGAGCTGCTGTTCCGGACCATGTGGTACCTGAACATCATCCTCAAGGCGCGTCAGCTCGGATTCTCCACGGCCATCGACATCTATCTGCTGGACGAGGCGCTGTTCAACAAGAACCTCAAGTGCGGGATCATCGCCCAGGACCTGACGGCCGCCGGCGAGATATACCGCACCAAGATTGAAGTGCCGTTCGATAACCTGCCTGGCTGGCTCAAGGCCCAGTTCAAGGTGGTGACCCGGCGGGGTGGGGCGAATGGCGGCCACATCCTGTTCCGGCACGGCTCCAGCATCCAGGTGGCCACCTCATTCCGCTCCGGTACCGTCCAGCGCCTGCATGTCTCCGAGCACGGGAAGATCTGCGCCAAGTATCCCGAGAAGGCCAAGGAGGTTCGAACCGGTACCCTCAACGCAATCCACCCAGGCGCTATCGCCTTTATCGAGAGCACTGCGGAAGGTGTTGGTGGTGACTTCCACGCCATGAGCATGAAGTCGCTGGAGCTGTCTCGCTCAACCGGCGAGCTGACCCAGCTGGATTGGAAGTTCCACTTCTTCGCCTGGTGGCAGGATCCGAAGTATCGCGCCGACGTCCCCGCTTCCGGTGTGGTGATGAGCAAGGCACAAGCGGAATACTTCGCCGCGGTGGAGAAGGCAATGAGCTGCACCATCAGCGACGAGCAGCGCCAGTGGTACGTGCTGAAAGAGGGCACGCAGCGTGGGGAGATGAAGCAGGAGTATCCCAGCACGCCGCTGGAGGCGTTCCTCACCTCCGGGCGCCGGGTGTTCGACCCCATCGCCACGATGGAAGCAGAGGGCGATTGCATGGCCCCGCTCATCGTTTATGACATCGACCCGGTCACCGGCAGGCGCGAAAAGGCCCGCAAACCGGAGAAGCTGGACGAGCAGGGACAGCGCTCGCTCGAGAACATGCTGCTGGTCTGGGAGCTGCCAGATCCCGACGAGGATTACGCCATCGGCGCTGACGTAGCGGAAGGGCTGGAGCACGGCGACCGTTCAAGCCTAGATGTCACGGCCAAGAGCGACGGCCGGCAGGTGGCCCACTGGTTTGGGCATCTGGACCCGGGGCTGTTTGCCCAACTGCTTGCCCACGTTGGCCGCTTCTATGGCACCGCAGAGCATGGCCCGGCCTACATCGGCCCAGAGCGCAACAACCACGGCCACGCTGTGCTGCTCAAGCTCCGTGAAATCTACCCGACCCGGCGCATCTACACCCAGGAGCACATCGACCGGGACCGCGACGACGAGACGCCGCGCCTCGGCTGGCTCACCACCCGGCAGTCCAAGCCGATCCTGGTTGATGGCCTCAAGGCCCTGCTGCGTGCCGGGCAGTCCGGGATCCGCTGGATCGGTACCATTTCCGAAGCCACCACCTACGTCTACGACAAGAGCGGCAGCATGAACGCCCAGGACGGCTGCTACGACGACCAGCTCATGAGCTACATGATTGCCCAAGAGATGCGTGCCCGGATGCCGGCCCGCATCGTCAAACCTGAATCCTTCCGCAAACCCAAGCACTGGATGGCCAACTGATGATCAACGCCCAACCCAAGGCCCCTGAAAAAGGCGGCCTCGATACCCCGCGCCTGCTCAAACTGATGAGCGATATCAACGGCCAGCCGGACTGGCGCTCTATCGCCAATCGGGCGTGTGCCTACTACGACGGCGATCAACTGCCGCCCGAGGTGGTGAGTGTGCTCAAGGCGCGGGGCCAGCCCATCACCATTCACAACCTGGTTGCGCCGACCATTGACGGTGTGCTGGGGATGGAGGCCAAGAGCCGCACCGATCTGATGGTGATCGCCGATGACCACGACGACGAGCTGGAGCAACTGGCCGAGGCCGTCAACGCCGAATACGCCGACATGTGCCGCCTTGGCGGACTGGACCGCGCCCGGGGCGAGGCCTATGGCGGCCAAATCAAGACTGGCCTGGGCTGGGTTGAGGTGTGTCGCCGCGACGACCCCTTCGGCCCGCGCTACAAGTTCAGCAACGTCCACCGCGACGAGGTGTACTGGGATTGGCATAGCCGGGAGCCAGACCTGAGCGACTGCCGCTGGGTGATGCGCCGCCGCTGGGTCGATCTGGATGAGGCCAAGACCATGTTTCCGAGCAAGGCCAAGGCGCTGGAGTGGGGCGTGAACGACTGGGAGGGCATCGTGAGCCTGACCGCCATCGAGGGGCTGGACCCCAACCTGGTCAGCGCCTATGACGAGTGGAGCCAGTTCAGCGGTAAGGAGGTGGAGTGGTGCAGCAGGGAGCGAGACCGGGTGCTGCTGCAGGTGGTCTACTACCGCACCTACACCATGCGTCAGGTGCTGATGCTGGACTCCGGTCGGGCACTGGAGTACGACAAGACCAATCAACTGCACCTGGCTGCTGTGGCCATGGGGCGCGCCAAGCTGGAGCGCTGCCCGGTGGCCGTGATCCGGGAATCCTGGTTCGTCGGCCCTCATCATCTGGTTGATCGACCCTGCTCTGCTCCCCACAACATGTACCCGCTGGTGCCGTTCTGGGGGTATCGCAAAGACCGCACCGGCGAACCCTATGGGTTGATTGTTCGCGCCATGCCGGCACAGGACGAGGTGAACCTGCGGCGCATCAAGCTGACGTTCCTGCTGCAGGCCAAGCGGGTCATCACGGACAAGGACGCCACCAACATGAGCCGGGATCAGGTGCTGGAGCAAGTCGAGCGCCCCGATGGCTATATCGAGCTCAACCCTGACCGAGCCAACAAGACCAGCGTGAGCGATGCCTTCAAGGTAGAGCAGGACTTCAACGTGGCGGCCCAGCAGTTTCAGGTGATGCAGGACTCGGTGAAGCTGATCCAGGACACCATGGGGGTTTATGCCGCCTTCCTGGGCCAGGGCTCCACCGGACAATCTGGTGTGGCCATCAGCAACCTGGTGGAGCAGGGGGCAACCACGCTTTCCGAGATCAACGACAACTACCGGATGGGCTGCCAGCAAGTGGGGCAGTTGGCACTGGCATACCTGCTGGAAGACATGGCCAGCAAGCGCAACTACAAGGTGACAGTGAACCGGGATGACCCCCGCCGCCGCAAGGCCGTGGTGGTCAATGTGGAGCAGGAGGATGGCAAGCTCACCAATGATGTGACCCGGCTGCGGGCCCATATCGCACTGGCGCCGATCCAGCAAACCGCCGCCTATAAGCAGCAGTTGGCTGAGCGGATGACCCAGGCCATGTCACAACTCCCGCCAGAGGCTGCGGGTGCCTGCTTTGACCTGCTGGTCGAGCTAATGGATGTGCCGCGCAAGGCCGAGTTCGTGGAGCGGATCCGCAACGCCCTGAACATCCCGAAAGACCCGGACGAGATGAGCGATGAGGAGCGCGCCGCCGCCGACCAGCAAGCCCAGGTTGCCCAGATGCAGCAGGAGCTGGCCATGCGCGAGATGCAGGCCAAGCTGGCTGAGTTGGAAGGCAAGGCCGCCAAGTGGCAGGCAGAGGCTCAGCGCATCGCCAAGCTGACCGACTCCATCCGGTTTGAGGATGCTCTCAAGCAGGCCCAGACCGGCAAGACGTTGCAGGAGATGGAGCAACTGGCAGCCCAGCAGCAGGCGATGCAGACCGAGCAGGCAGCCCTGCAGGCCCAGCTGTTGGACACCATTCAGCAGCAGATAGACGCGATCGCGCTCTGATAGTTGCTTTCCTGACCTGCCAGCGTTACGATTTCCCCAACATGGCCCAGTCTCTCGAGATTGGGCCTTTTTCATTTCCAGACCCGGCCATTGTGCCGGGTTTTTTATTTGGAACGGGCCATGACCGACCAGCAACACCTTGATGCCGAGATGGAACGAGATATTCAGGCGCTCGAACTGACCGCCCCGCGCGTTACCCCTGAACAGATCGATGCGCTGATGCGTGGCGTTCGCTATGAGGTTCAGGTTGTTCCCGGTACCACAACCACGCTGGCTACCGCCATTGCTGCCAACGGCTTCACCCTGGCCATCGGCATGACCGCCTGTGCGGACCCGGCCAACTTCAACGCCGAGTTTGGCGCCAAGTACGCCATCAAGGATGCCGAAGCCAAGGCCCGCCAAGAGCTGTGGAAGCTGGAAGGCTGGCGGCTCAAGTGCCATTTAGCGAATCTTTAGCGATAGACGGCAACCCTTGCCCGCGTTGTGCGGGCTTTTTTATGCCCAGCCCCAGCCGGGGAGCGCTTTTACCGAGAGCCTTCCCCCGCTTGGGCAGCGATACCACCCACTGAAAACCCACGAGGACAACCATGGATAAGAACATCGACAACCTGACCGGCACTGAGAGCCTGGACGAACTGGAAGCCATGCTGGAAGCGATCGAGCGTGAGCCCGATAGCGAGCTGGATGATGGCACTGGCACCGAGCAAACGGACGTACAACCCGCGCCGTCGGCGGGCGAGGTGGCAGCCGGTAACGAACAGGGCAGTACCGAGCAGGGCGGTGAAGGGGTCGCGGAGCCTGAGAAGGTGATCCTGGCCAAGAGCGGTCAACACACCATCCCGTATGAAGTGCTGGAGCAGGCACGCAATGAAGCCAAGCAACTGCGTGTGCAGCTGGCTCAGTCGCAGCAGGCCCAAGCCGAACGGGACAAGCTGGCCGCCGTGTTAGAGCAGAACGGCATTGAGCTGGACACCAGCGATCCCGATAGCATCGATGTCGCTGCTATTGAGGAACTGGCCCAGGACTACCCCGACCTTGGCAAACCGCTGGCGGCCATCGCCCGCAAGTTGCAGAAGTTGGAGCAGCCCGCCCAACCCGCTATCAACCCGGTACAGGCCGCACTGCAGGCGGTACCTGATCTGGTGAGCTGGCGGGAAAAGGACCAGGACCGTTTCGACTTCGCCATCATCGTCGATGAGAAGCTCCAGGCTGATCCCGCGTGGCAAGGCAAGTCGCTGGATGAGCGATTCGCAGAGGCGGCGCGCCGCACCAAGCTGGCCTTTGGTGATGAGGTTCAAGCGCCTCCCGCCAAGGTACCCGGCAAGGGTGCAGAGAAGCCCGCTGATTTCATCCCGTCCAGCCCTTCGGCGCTCGGCCAGACCCATCATGCAGCACCCACCGGAGTGGAGCGCTATGGCGCCATGTCTCAGGCCGAGCTTATCGGCGAGATGGGCGCCATGACGGACGCCCAGATGGAGGCGCTGCTGGAGCAGGCCGGGTACTAACCCACCACCCATTTCAATAAGCCAACCCCGACCACTGTGTCGGGGTTTTTGTTTTCATGTAGGAGAGGACCATGACCCAAGTCACCTCGGCGCAAGCCAACAAGATTTTGCAGGCCGCACTGTTCACGGCGGCCAACCGTTCTCATTCGCTGGTGAACATGCTGACCGAAGAGGCCCCCAAGGGCGCCAAGGTCAACGGCGGCAAACAGACCAGCGCCGGCGCCCCCGTGGTGCGCATCACCGACCTTGGCAAAGGCGCCGGGGATGAAGTGGACATGCAGCTGTTCCACCAACTGTCTGGCCGCCCGACCATGGGTGACAAGAAGCTGGCAGGGCGCCTCGAGAGCATGTCCTTCGCGGACTTCTCGCTCAAGATCAACCAGACCCGCCACGGTGTGGACGCGGGCGGCAAGATGAGCCAGAAGCGCACCAAGCACGACCTGATCAAGACGGCTCGCGTGCTGCTGGGTGATGGCTACTACGGCCGCCTTGTTGACCAGCGCGGCTTTGCTCAGCTGGCCGGTGCCCGCGGCGATTACTCGGCCACCGATATCATCCTGCCGCTGGCGGATGATCCCGAGTTTGCCGACATCATGATCAACAAGCTGACCGCGCCGACCTACGAGCGCCACTTCTTCGGTGGTGATGCGACCAACTTCGAAGCCCTCGATGCGGCGGATCGCTTCAACCTCGGCTGCGTTGATAACATGGCGCTCTACCTGTCCGAGATGGCTAACCCCATCCAGCCGATCCGCATGGTGGCTGACCCGTCCGGTGGTGAGCCTCTCTACGTGCTCTACGTGACCCCGCGCCAGTGGCACGACTTCTACACTTCCAGCTCCGGCAAGGACTGGCAGGCGATGCTGGCTTCCGCGATGGAGCGTAGCAAGGGCTGGAATCACCCCATCTTCCGCGGGGAGGGCGCCATGTGGCGCGGCATCCTGGTCAAGCCCTACAAGGGCATGCCGATCCGCTTCAACCAGGGCAGCATCGTCAAGGTGTGTGCGTCCAACTCCGCGACTGGGGCGGAAGTGGACAAGGTTGCCGGCACCCTGATCGATCGCGCCGTGCTGCTTGGCGGCCAGGCGCTGGCCAATGCCTTCGGCTCTGGCGAGCAGGGCGGCTCCTTCGGCATGCACCAAGAACCGACCGACCACGGCAACAGCACCGAGATCTCCATCAGCTGGGTCTCCGGCCTGCAGAAGATCCGCTTCAAGCAGCGCAACGGCAACATTCAGGACCATGGCTGCATGGTGCTGGATACCGCGGTGAGCGCCATCGCCCGCTAAGCCGCTGACCCATGGGGCTTCAGGGCCCCATCCAAACACTATCTGACAAGACAAGGAGCCATATCATGGCCAAGACTACTCTGCTCGCCCGAGCGTACCGCTGGTTTGTCGGCGCGTTCGGCAACCTCTCTATCTCCCCGACCCTGGTGGCCAAGCTGGCGGCTGTGCCGTCTGGCGATGTTGTCGCATACGGTGACAAGGTGGAGCCCAACCTGAAAGTGGTGGGTGTGACGATGTTCAGCACTGCGCTGGGCGCGAGTACCACCATCACCGCCAAGGTCGGCGACACCACCATCATCAACGCCGAGAGTACGGTGGGGACGGTGGCAAAGTATTACCCGGTCGATGACTTGCTGACCGAGCCTGACCAGGAGCTCACCCTCACGGTTGGCGGCGGCGCTGCGACGGGCACCGTCAAGCTCAAACTGCATTACGAGGTAGTCGGCAACCTGTAAGGCTGCCGATCACTGTCCGCCCGGCCCTGTGCCGGGCTTTTTCGTTTCTGAATAGGAGTCATCGCCATGAGCGACAAGATTGCCGTGGTTTACATCGGCGACAAGCCGAGCAAGAAAGACACGGTCACCGGCAGCCGCCTGGTCTTCCCGCGCCATACCGCAGTGGATGTGGAGAGTCACATCGCCATGCAATTGCTGGAGTTCCCGACCGTCTGGATCCGCCATGAGGCACTGGCTGGCGAGCTGGAGCGGCAGGAGACCACTGCCCAGGCTGCCGCCAAAGAGAAGGAGCGCCTCGCCGCCGAGCAGGCCCGCCTGGCGGAAGAGCAGAGCATGGTGGTTGGTGAGCGCGATCTGGCCAAGATGACCTCTGCCCAACTGGCCACCCTGGTGGAAGGGGAAGATCTGGATATCGAGCCGCAGGGCCCGCAAGAGAAAGTGCCCGATTACCGGGTGCGCGTGCGTGATGCCCTGAAGGCCAAGCTGGCAGAGCAGGGGGAATAGCATGCAGATGGTGTCGCGTGAGCAGTTCCTGCCCACTGTCAGGCTGCACATCACCGGCCCGCTCGAAGTCATGCTGAGTGAGGCCGTCACAGAGGCGGCCATCACGTTCTGCCGGGAGTCGGCCTTGCTGACCCTTGACCGACTGCTGCCCAGCGCGTCAGCCGGCAGCCTGGTGGAGGTCTGCAACATCAGCGGGATGACATCGTGCAATATGCTGCACCTGACTGGTGAAGGGGGCGCGCCATTTGTCAGTGGGCGTGACTACTTCGCCATGTCGGCCAATGAGCTGAGCATCCTGACTGATCTCAGCGATGCGCGGATCTGGTATGTGGCTGCTCCGGTCAAAGGCGCCACCGATCTCCCAGCCCAGCTCTACAACGATCACGCCGATGCCATTGCCCATGGCGTCGCAGCCTTGCTCTATGCCCAGCCAGACCGCCCTTGGTCTGACCCTAAGCGAGCAGGATACCACCGGGCTGAGTTTGTCGAGGGATGGCGCCGCGCCGGCCGGTTCCGCAAAGAGCACAGCGCCCCGACCCAAGTTGAATTCCACAACCCGCCCCGCAAACACTCTTTTTTCTAAAGGACTCCACACATGGCAACCGTTACCGTTGACTCGATCTTGAAGCGGGTAAATACCCTGCTCAACGATCGCACCTGGGTTCGCTGGCCCAAGCAGGAGCTGCTGGACTACTACAACGATGCTGCCAAAGCGATCGTGTTGATGCGTCCTGACGCCCACACCAAGAACGTGCAGTTCAACTGCGCAGCCGGCACCAAGCAGAGCCTGCCTGCAGATGCCCTGCGGCTGATCGAGGTGCTGCGCAATGCCGACGGCAAAGTGATCCGCTTCGTGCCGCGGCGCGCCCTCGATGACAGTTACCCGGACTGGCATGCTGGCAAGGATGGCACCAGCGTGGCCGCCTACACCTATGACGATCGGGACCCCAAGAACTTCTATCTCTACCCGGGCCCCGCCGCCGCAGTGAAGGTGGATGTGATCTACTCCGTAGCGCCGCAATCCAAGGTGCTGGCGGACGTGGAAAACGTGGGCACGCCGGCGCTGGCCGATCTGGATGACATCTACATCAACCCGCTTATCGACTTCATCATGTACCGGGCCTTCTCGAAGGACTCCGAATACAGCGCCAACTCCAATCGGGCTGTCGGCCACTACAACGCCTACCTGCAGCAGTTGGGTGAAAAGACCCAGGTTGATGCCAGCCTGGAGCAGCGCAAGACCGAAGGATTCTCCCGCGTGACCGGGCAGTAAGGGGGCAGCATGGCAGGAGTGTGGAAGCGTGACGGTACGGTGGCCGTCACCAATGGCAACAAGAAGGTGACCGGTACCGGGACAACCTTCGCAGACACCAAGAACGGGGTGGCCAAGGGCCACCTTTTTTGTATCACCAGTGGCACCTCGGTGGATTTCTACGAGGTGGACTACGTGGTGTCCAACACGGAGCTGTATCTGGTGCAGTCATACCGTGGCTCCACTGCCACGGGCAAAGCCTACGAGATCATCACGACTTTCTCGGATTCCGTCCCTGAGTTCGCCCGCCGCCTGACCGCCACACTGAGTGCCTATCAGCAGCAGAGCGATGCTTTTCAGGCGCTGCTGACGAGCACTGCCACCACTGTTGAGGTGACTGCACCGGATGGAACCAAGCAAACACTGATCCCGTGGAAGCGTGTGACCAGCGAGGGCGAGGGGCAGACGGCCCGCGCCAAGGTCGAAGCCGACCGAGCCAAGACAGAGGCGGATCGCGCCGCTGCGGCCGCCAATGCCACGGCCGAAGCCGGGACCGGCTCGCTGATGCGCGTGGGCGGCGCCACCATCCTCGATGCGGAGCGCTACGCCCTGGAGCGGGCAACCGGCGGCAGACAGACCATCATTCGCGACAGCGCTGGCAACGCCAATGCTATGTTCGTGCTGCCGCGCTTCAGCTACGCCGACCTGGGCATGACTGCCGATATGGGCACTGGCGATGTGACGGCGTTCGATTTTGGCAGCGGCAGCATCAAGAGCGAGATATTCATCGGCGCCTATCTTGCGTCCGGCTCCGGCGCTGTCAGCGCGCCGCGGCAAGATCCCCGCGCCTCGCTCGATCACACCGCCGCCCGCAACGCCTGTAGTGCAAAAGGCGCAGGCTGGCATCTGATGACGGCGCACGAATGGGCGGCAATCGCCCTGTGGTGCATGGCCAACGGCTACGAGCCGATTGGCAATACCAACCATGGGCGCAGTCACGCCAAGACTTGGCTGGTAGGAGATCGAGCTGACAATAGAGCGCCGGGTGATGCAGCCGGCACGGGGCGAACCCAGACCGGCTCGATGGGGTCCGATGCGACGCATACTCGCACGCTGGGCGGGATTGCGGATCTGGTCGGCAACGTCTGGGAGTGGCAGGACGGATTGCTGCTGCAAGATGGGCGCTTTAAGATTTCTGCCTACAACACCCAAGCCGAAGTTGACTGGGCGTTTGTCGATGCTTATCTAGATGCCTCCTCTCCGACCGGCGGCAGCTCGATCCTCTCTAACACCGTCATAAACCGGCTCGGCCCGCTGGGCGACAACGGCAATACTGGCAGCGTAGCTAACAGTGAGTGGCGCTCGACGGCCAAGGCCAGCGGTTACGTCAGCCTGCAGTCGCTCAGGAGACTGCTCATCGAGCCGGCCAGTGTGCTGCCGCAGGGGCGCATGTATGTACGCAATTTCGGCGAGCGGCTCCCGTATCGTGGCGGCGGTTTTGTCGGCGGGTCCGACGCTGGCCTGGCTGCGCTCTATCTGAGCTCTTCGCGCGTGCGCACGCTCACGGACGTCGGGTTTCGCCCCGCCTTTGCCTGAGCCTTGCGCCAGTTTCGGGGGTCCGATGTCGAACTGGCGGTGTTGCAAAATCAGATCAGGCTGACCAAAGACCTGGCCTGTCAACCCATCAACAAATATCAGCACTGGAGCGGTCTCAATCTCGAGACCGTCAGGGTGATCGGCGGCTGCGATGCAGTCTGTTTAACATTTCGAGCGGGGCAAATAGATGAGCTACTTATATGACGGCGAAACGCATGACAACTACGATCCCGCCTTTATGGCGGAGCTGGGCATGAGTGAGGAGGTCATAGCCTCCGTGCTCGCCCAGCACAACTATGAGCTGACAGAGGGGCAACTGGCGCGCCGCCAGCGCGCCTACGTGGCGGAGTCCGACCCCCTTTTCTTGGAGTGGCAATACGACAAGACAGCAGCGGCCGAGCAGACATGGCGCGACAAGGTGGCGGAGATCAAGCTGCGCTACCCGGTGGCCCGTGGGGCGGAAGAGTGATCGTCCGTCTCGAGCCCATCACGGCGAGCGTGGTCGCCGTGCTGCTGCAACCAGCCAAGTGAGCCTTGCCTCCTGGCGCTGTCAGCGTTAGGATTTACCCATCATGGCCCCGCTCTCCCGAGTGGGGCTTTTTCGTTTCTGCCTCTCCGAGATCCCCATGCCCGTACTCGATATCGTCACCATGCGAGGGACTATGCCGCGCGTGGAGCCACACCTCTTGTCTGATGAAGTCGCGGTGATTGCGCGTGACTGCCATTTTGACCATGGCGTTATCTCCCCGCTGGAGGATTACGCCAGTGCTGGTGTGGAATTGCCCATCGTGCCTACCACCCTTTTTCACTATGGCCAGCACTGGTTTGCCTGGAACAAGGTGGTGGAGGCTATTCGCTCCCCAATTGCCCAGGACCCATACGGCCGGGTTTACTACACGGACGGTGAATACCCCAAGGTGACTCATGCCCAGATCGCTACTGGCGGAGCCAACAAGCCGACAGCGTGGTACCGGCTTGGCATTCCCGCCCCAGGCGTTCCTGTTGGAGTGGGCGCAATTACGCCGCCATCCGGTGGTGTCGATGACGACCTCATTGATGACGAAACCCGCTTCTATGTGGACACCTTCGTGACTGCGATGGGAGAGGAGGGGCCACCCGGCCCAGCCAGCGGAAAAGTCACCATCACGATCCCTGGGTCGTCGGTTGCTTTGGTGCTGACTCAGCCGACATCCCAGAACAGCAATATCACCAAGCGTCGGGTCTACCGGTCTGTGTCCGGTGGTGGCATTGCCGACTACCTGTTGGTGGCCGAGCTGCCGATTGCTCAGACGTCGTTTGTCGATAACCAAGCGGATGGGGATTTGGGCGCCGTGCTGGAGACTTACGGCTACACCATGCCACCCGATGGCTTGCGTGGGCTTTGCCAAATGGCCAACGGCATGTGCGCCGGGTTTGCTGGCAACTCCCTCTACCTGTGCGAGCCTTACCTTCCCTATGCCTGGCCGGAGAAGTACCGGCTGACCACTGAGCACGACATTGTGGCGATCGCTGCCATCGACACCACCTTGGTGATCGGGACCAAGGGGTACCCCTATCTTGCCCAGGGTGTGAGCCCGGCATCGGTGACCACCCAGAAGCTGAGTCAACTGCCGCAGTCCTGTGTCAGTGGTCGCTCTATGGTCGCCATGGATGGCGTCGTGCTCTATGCCTCCCCGGACGGGCTGGTCGGCATCGGCGCCAACGGTGGGCAGGTGGTGACCGAGCAGGTCATCACCAGCAAGCAGTGGCGCGCCATGAAGCCCGAGACCATGCGGGCATGGCACCACGAGGGAAAATATGTGGCCATGACCGACACCCACGCATTCATCTTTGACCCGAAAAGTGGCGACTTGCGTGAGCTGACGAACCGGTGGGATGCAGCTGTCTCCGATATGGAGAGCGATTCCCTCTACATTGCTAAGGGGCGCAGCTTGCAGATTTGGCGCGGCGGGAGCCCCAGCAATGGTCAGTTCGTCTGGCGGTCCAAGCCATTTATGGAGCCAGAGGGTTCGTCTTTCAGCTGCTGCCGGGTGTTGGCTCAGGATGTTGGCTTGGTCGGGATCAAGTTGTTCGTTGACGGGGAGCAGGTGATGGAGCTGTCCCCTGGCAACCTGGTGCCCGGGGCGTTCAGGTTGCCGCCAGTGCGGGGCCGGTTCTGGCAGATAGAGGTCTTCGGTACCTCGGTGGTGAGCCGCATCACTCTGGCGAGCAGCATGGCGGAGATGGTGAACTGATGGCCAAGAAACCCGCATATCGCGCCGGCCGTGACCAGGCCGCAACAGCCGAGAACGTGGAGCTGCTCACCGGACAGCGTGGCGATCGCCTTGATAAGGCAGTCACTTTCCGGGAGCTGGCGGCATTGGGGCTGTCTACGTTGCGTCCTGGTGCTGGCGGTGTTTATGTCCCGGGCAAGAACCCAGACCTTTTCCCGCCGGGCCAGATGGAGTTCCCCCACGCTCCGGTCAATGTGATCGCCAATGGCGCATTTCACACGGTCCTTGTTGAGTGGGATCCGCCGCAGTACCGGGGGCATGCTCACGCCGAGATATGGCGAGCTGAGAGTGACAACCAAGCCGAGGCCACCCTGGTGGGGACCTCTTCGGCCAATCTCTTCTCTGACGCCATTGGCAAGGGCGCCGCGTTTTACTACTGGGTGCGCTTCGTCAACGGCAAGGATGACAAGGGTCCCTTTCAGGGTATGCAGGGCGTTAAGGCTGAAACCAGCCGGGATGTGCAGGACATTCTCGACGAACTGCAGGGGAAGATAGAGGAGAGCCACCTGGCCCAGGCGCTGCTGGGGCCCATAGAGCAAGTTCCCCAACTGCAGCTGGATATTACGATCCTGAAGCCAAAGGTTGATGAGATCGAGGTCATTCGTCCCAAGGTCGCCGCCATCGAGGACAAGATCCCCAGTATTGAGCAGGAGCTGGCCGGGCTGGATGAGCGCCAGAAGGTAGCGCAAGATCTGCTGGATGACGCCCAGCAGCAGCTGGGGATGTCGAGCATTGAGATCGGCCTGGTGCAGGATCGCCTGAATGCGAAGCTCGACAAGTACAAGGGGGATTTCGACTCGTTCCGCGATGCGGTGTTTGTCGTCGATCCAGAAAACGGCAGCATCACCATGGATGCCGTCAATGCGGTGCGAGATGAGCTTCACACTTCGATTACTGAAGTGCAGCAAGATCTTGATGCCGTCGCCGGCCAGATCAGCAGCAAGGCAGACAATGTCACCGTTGACGGCCAAGGCTCGCGGATTACAGAGGCAGAGCAGCGCATCAACGGCTTGGACGCCAGCCTGAGCCAAACCGTCACCCGGGGGGAGTTCACAGGCGAACAGCAGCGGGTCACCCAGATCGGTCAAGAGCTTGATGCGACAAAAGGGGTGCTGGCCCAGAAGGCGACACAGCAAGAGGTTGACGAGCAGGGCGAGCGGCTGGCCAACGCGGAAAGCAAGCTGACGGTACACACCGATGAGCTGAGTTCACAGGCGCAGCGCCTTGATGGGCTGGCGGCCCAGATCACCCAGGGTGACGAGACTCTTCGGGCCAGTATCACTGAGCTGGCGCGCGTTTCGGCGGAAAGCGATCAGGTGACCACGCAGCGGGTCAGCGGGCTCGAAGTGAGGGCGGGGGCATCAGAGGCCAAGATCCAGGCGCTCGAAGAAATCTTCGCGGATGACGGTGGTATTACTGCTGGCCGATTCGACGCCATCACGGCAGAACTCGAGCTGCAGCGAGGGAATGATGACGACAACGCATCTGCTGCGATCGATGGTGCCCTGGCCGTGGATGAGCGGGATCGGGAGACGCGGAAGGCGTTCGGGGCCATCCGTACAGAGCAGAGGGTAATCCTGACGGAGCAGCAGGCCCAGGCTCAGCGCACAGCAGACATGGAAGTGAAGTTTGAAGCGAAGGACGCTGCTACCCAAGCCAGGATCTCGTCGGTTGAGAAGGTGACCTCTGATGCAGACTCGGCGCTGGCACAGCGCATTGATAACGTCACGGCGGAGTTCCAGGCAGCTGACACCCAGGCGAATGCTGATATCAGGGCGCTGGAGCAATCGAGCGCATCGGCGGACGAGGCGCTATCTTTGCGCCAGGATGAGCTGGCAGCTGCGCTTTCGGATGCGACGACAGATATTGCGGCGAACATCACGCGGGAAGAATCAGCAAGGGTTACTGCCGATGAGGCCATCTCGAGGCGGGTGTCTGAGGTCGAGGCGCAGTTCAGCGGCGGCCTTGATGAGGTGAATGCGAGGGTTGCTGCCGAGGAGTCCGCTAGGGCGAACCAAGACGAGGCGCTTGCCCAGCAGATCCGCACTGTAGATGCTGCGTTCAAGGCCGCCGATACGGCGCTGTCTGCCTCCCTCTCCGAGTCGAGCAAGGCCCTCTCAGATGCCGACCGAGCGCTGGGGGAGCGGATCAGCACCCTTGATGTGACGGTCGGAGAGAACTCAGCCAGCATCACTGAGCTGCAGCAGGCCGTGGTGAGCAATGAGGCCTCGCTCAGTCAACGCCAGGACAAGATGGAGTCGGAGATCGTTGTCGGTGCCGTCAGTCAGGTTGAAGGTGCCTTGGCCGGGGATGAACGTGACCGAGAGAACCGAAAGGCTCGCGGTGTCATTCTCCAACAGCAGAGCACGCTGACGAATCAACAGGAGGCGCAGGCCAGGACCGTTGAGCAACTGACCGCAGAGTTTGATGCTGAGAATGCGGAGATCAGGGCGCAGATCACCAATGAGCAGTTGGTTAGATCAACGGCAGATGAAGCCCTGGCACAGAAGACATCTGTGCTTGAAGCGCAAATCGAGGGGGTGGATCAGTCCCTCTCAGCCAGTATTGCCGAGGTGGCCAGGGTCAGCGCTGATGCTGATGCCGTCATGACCGAGAAGCTGAATCAGCAACAGTCCACAATGCAAACGGCGGATGCTGAGCTTTCTAGTCGCATCAATGAAGAGGCAACCACCCGGGCTGATGCCGTCGAGTCGCTGGCCAGTCAGATCCAGCAGGTAACGGCAAACTATCAGCAGGGAGATCAGCAACTCCAAGGCCAGATCACGGCAGAGTCAGTCGCCCGTGCCGATGCGATGCAAGCCCTCGGCAGCCAGATTGATACGGTGTCTGCTGTTGCAGGTAGCAAGAATAAAACGTTCTTCCAAGCCACTGCCCCAGGGTCAGCGATGGGCACCGGTGATCTGTGGTTTGACACAGCCAACAACAACAGGCCGTACCGTTACAGTGGTACTGCTTGGGTTGCCACTGACGACCCGAGGATTGCAGCCAATGCCGCCGCCGTTCAACTCCAGAGCCAAGCTATTGCCGACTTGCAAAATGGTGCCCAGGCCATGTGGACAGCGAAAGCCAGCGCGGGCCAGATCACTGCCGGGATCGGCCTGGTTGCCAATTCGGACGGCACCAGCCAGGTGGCAATCTCTGCCAGTCAGGTTTTTGTATTCGACCCGAACAGCTCAACGCCCATGGCGCCGCTGTTTGCCATCGACAACGGGCAGGCCGTGATTGCCGAGGCCATCATCCGAAAGGCCACCATCCAGATCATCCAGTCAGAGAAGATCACCGCCGACTACATCAAAGCTGGGGTCAGCATCACAACCCCGTTGATTAACGGTGGCCAGATCGATATGGGCAATGCCTTCCTGTCTGGAGGCGCGGCGGGATTTGGCAAGGGCGGCCCTTATGGAGGCTGGGGATGGGGTTGGTACACGATGATCTATGCGGACGGCAGCATCTATACCAACCGACTTCGTGCAGAAGGCGGCTACGTCAGAAACATGACCATGAACAACTGCACGATTGCTGCCGATTGCGTGGTCCTGGGGACGTTGGAAGCGGATCGGATTGTGGGTGATATCACAAGGATGATCAGGGCGTCAGGTAACTTCTCTTTGGCAGGTTACAAGCGAGCCAGAAACATGGTCTGCATCAAACCACTCACAGGTCTAGCAGAGGTTTCCGGATCCGGCACGATAGGGCTCATATTGTTGTGCAAGCTCAACGGCACTGAAGTAGCCAGGGCTACGTCCACAGCCTCGTTCCCTGTGGGTACGAATAGAGCGCCAATGAGTGTGACCTTCCAAGATGCTTTCGTGATCCCCGCTGGGACTGAGACCGTCAACATCACCTTCGAAGTGGTGGCCTATCCTGGGTCATCTATCCAGAACCAGCGCCTTATCGGGGAGAGCCTATGGCTGATGGGTCTATGGTGAGGGCTGCTTTGAACCGCATAGTCAGGGATACCGGGAATCCTAATCTCCCTCTCAAACTGCAAGACGCCATCCGAAACCGGATGGCGTTTTTATTTGTGCGTGGCGATGACGGGTTTGTGCTCAAGCCGCTGGCCGAAGATGGCGTGATCGGCGTCCTGGTCTGGGTGGGGTGGGGAGATGGCAGGGCGCCTGAGCGGCACTTGCCGGAAGTGAAGCGCCTGGCGCGCCTGATAGGGGCACGCTGGTTGCGCTTCCACTCGGTGCGCAAGGGGTGGCTCAAGGTCGCACCAAGAATGGGATGGGTACGTCAGCCGGATGATGCTGATGGGCTCTATGTGTTTCAGATCAACCTATGAGGTGTAGGTGATGGGGAAGGGTGGCTCGAACGAAATTCAGGAGACCGAGGCTCAGAAGGCTGCGGCCAGTGTGGCCATGGAGCAGTGGGATCTCTACAAGAACGACCTGCAGCAGTATGAGGACCTCTTCATGGAGAAGGTGGATGACCTCAACAGTGAGGGGGAGTTCGACAAACTGGCAGGCACGGCAGCGCTTGGCACTGCTCAATCCTTTGGTGAGGCGCGCGCCGGGCTGGCTGACTCCATGGCGGCCAGTGGAGTAGATCCAACCAGCGGCAGGTACCAGGAGGCGATGGAAGGACTGGCAACGGACCAAGCCCTGAGTCAGACCGATACCACTAACCGCGCACAATCCAGCCAGCAGGACAAGTATGTTGCTGGGCTCAAGGATGTGGTGAGCATTGGCGCAGGGCAGAAGGCTGAATCGCTGGCTGGTATTGGCGATGTGGCCACAACCAGCTTGCGCAAGGCAACCAGTGATGCACAGAGCTCTTACCAAAGCCAGCAGGCGACGGCTGGTTTGGTGGGGACCATGGCAGGAGCTGCCACCTCGTATGGGCTGGCCAGCCTGAAAGCGCCGGCTGCAACGGAGATCAAGAAAATCAGCCCGACAGCATCCGTGCTGCAGGGTAAGGGTTACTAAGGGGGTTCCATGGGTTACGCCGCAGACACTTACGCCAAAATCACCCGAGAGCAGTACCAGGACTGGAAGACACGCTTCTACCCCAAGCAGCAGGAGTTGATGGAGTTGGCCACCAACGGTCAGCTTCTGCGGGAGCAACTTGGACGGGTGGATGAGAACAACGCCAACGCGCTCCGCTCTGCTCAGCAGGCTACGGCCAACCGCAATGCGCGAATGGGGCTGGGCACCAGCAGCAATGCCAACGATAACAGCCAGGGGCTGCGCATGGCGCTGATGACGGCAGGCACCGAGAACGGCCTTCGTGAACAGGAGCAGACCAGACAAATGGGGATCCTGACCGGCGCGGATGCGGGGCTGCGTGAGGCAATCAAAACCGGAGGAGGTGTGTGATGGGGTACGGCATTTTGGATATCGGCGGCCAGACACGCCAGCAAGGCCTGGCGGGGTTGCGCGATGCTGCCAACCGAGAGTCGGAGATGGAGGCTGCCAACAAGAGTCTCAAGACCGCTCGCAAGGGGCAAACCCTGAGCACCATCGGTACTGGCGCATCGATGGGCGCCATGTTGGGCATGGCGGGTTCACTCGGTGGCCCTCTGGGCGCACTGGCAGGTGCTGGGGTTGGTTTTCTGGCAGACAGCTTGTTTTAAGGAGGCATGATGAGCGTATCGGGATTGGCGGAAGGTTTTCTGGCTGGCTTCAACACCATGGACCGTTATCAACGTGGCCAGAAAGAAGATGAGCGGATGGATAAGGCCATGGGCCTGCGAGATGCCATGTGGCAGAACGAGCTGGATCAGCAGAAAAAGGCCGATGCTCGTTATGATGATGAGACCAAATATAACCGAGGTCGCCATAAGGTTGATGACGACAGATGGAACTTAGAATACGCAGGACGGCAAAAACAACTGGAGTTGGATAATAAGCGCGCCAACGCGATGCTGAGCCTTAACGTGGAGCAAAATAAAAGGGCCCAAGAGTCTCACGCACTGGCCGTGGCAAAGAACAAACGGGACCAGTGGTGGCTTGACAATGAGGTGCCGTTCAATATGGCGACAGCAGCGCTGGGGCGAGGGGAGCAAATAACACCAGAGCAAGATGCTTTGTTGAACCATGAATATGCCGCCGGGCGAAATCCATACCGCGTGTTTGGTGACCAGCAATGGCACCGGAGTTCTGACACTGTTTATCAAGGGATGAAAGCAATCATTAACAACCCTGACGCCAAGGTCTGGGATATGGGGAAAATGCATGATGCCATCAATACGCCCGAGTTGAAAAAGTCTCTGACCTATATGGTCAGGGGCAACCTCGAAAAGGGTATCGGAACAATGACACCTGATGGCGTTGTCAAATCTTATGGTGAGGTAGAAGTGGTGCCCACTGGGCGTGGCACCTTTTACATGCAAGCGCCGGTGACCTATGTCAACCCCAAAACCGGTCAGGGTGAGAGCGTGAACATTTTGTTAAATTTCACCCAGTTTTTTGAGACCCGCATTGAGTACCGTTTCCAGATATTCACTGCTCATTCCTGCGATTTTTTGCTTCCGTCTTACGCTCGCCTTGCGT
>NZ_PQLN01000281.1:0-568 GCF_002919855.1 Aeromonas sp. ASNIH8
CCATTAAAGCGCGCGGCGGTATCTATGAGGTGCTGGCCCATGCGGAAAAACTGGCGCTGGCCTCTGGTTTACTCAAGCTGGATGACGATTACAGCATCCTGCTGGAGACACGCTTTAAAGCCTTCTTCAGCCAGTACAGCATCGCGGTGGGTTCAACCGGCAACCTGGGGATGTCCATCGGCATTATGAGCGCGCGCATCGGCTTTAAGGTCACGGTGCATATGTCCGCCGACGCCCGCGAGTGGAAGAAAGCCAAACTGCGCAGCCACGGCGTGATCGTCGTGGAATATGAGCAGGATTATGGCGTGGCGGTGGAGCAAGGGCGCAAAGCGGCGGAAAGCGATCCAAACTGTTTCTTTATTGACGATGAGAACTCACGCACGCTGTTCCTGGGCTACGCGGTTGCAGGTGAGCGCCTGAAAGCGCAGTTTGCCGCGCAGGGGCGCGCGGTGGACGCTGAACATCCGTTGAACGTTTATCTGCCGTGCGGCGTCGGCGGCGGCCCCGGCGGCGTGGCGTTTGGCCTGAAGCTGGCCTTTGGCGATAACGTCCACTGTTTCTTCGCCGA